>JAQVXN010000393.1 GCA_028709135.1 Bacteroidaceae bacterium
CGGGGAGCTGAGTCCGTGGAGATTTCGCATCTGTTAGAATATAGCCTGTTTCATCAGTCTTTAACCATGGTTTGAAAATGTCGCTATTGGGTTTATGACCGATGGCCAGAAAAAAACCGTCAATGGGTAAGTCATAGCATTTTTCGTTTGTTTCATCTTTGCGATAAATCAAATGAGCCCCTTCTACGCCATTTTCGCCATAAAGTCCTGTGGTAATGGTTTCAAAGAGGATGCTGATTTTGGGATTGTCCTGCATTCTTTTTTGCAAAATGTCGGAGGCGCGAAGAAAAGGTTTTCTGACGATGATATATACTTTGTTTGCCAGCGAGGATAGATAGTCTGCTTCTTCGCAAGCTGTGTCACCTCCTCCAACGACGGCTACAACTTTATTGCGATAAAAAAAACCGTCACATGTAGCACAGGCGCTTACGCCTTGGCCTTGATATTTTTTTTCATCGGGCAATCCTAGATATTTTGCGGTGGCACCTGTTGCAATAACGATGCTATCGGCTTCGACTTCGCTACCGTCATCGAAAGACACTTTGTATGGCGTTTTGCTTAAATCAGCTTTTACAGCGATGTTAGAACGGATTTCGGTGCCAAAATGTTCTGCTTGCTTGCGCATGTTGTCCATGAGGTCATTGGCATCAATACCTTCTGGAAAACCAGGAAAATTTTCAACTATTGTGGTTGTTGTTAGTTGCCCTCCGGGCTGAATGCCTTCATAAATTACAGGGTTAAACCCTGCTCTGCCAATATAAATCGCTGCGGTGTATCCAGCTGGGCCGGAACCGAGAATGAGGCTCTTTATTCTTTCCATTGTAGTTATCTTAAATCAATAATTTCTGCTTTAGGGTAGTCGCTCTTTTTGAACGTAAATTTTGAGGCATCATATTTTTGATGTGTCATAAATTCTAACAGGCTTACCCGAGTCCATCCATCGTTGCCTCTACGAAAGCGAATACACATCAGGTTGTAATTACTTTTGTCAATATCCAAATACATTTCTTTGATCTTTTGCGTTTTTTCAATGCAAATCAAGTGAATGCAATAGCAAGGAATACCTCTGAGTGTACTTTCTCCATATTCATATTCATAACCTTTTCGATAAATACTGATAAAAGTATAGGGGTTCATTTCCTGTTGTTCATAAAATGGAGGAGTGCTGACATTAACTTCATTGTTGTCTTTTACGTAATTCCACATTGTATGTCCGTCATACCAGTAAATCACTTTTTCTGATA
Source organism: Bacteroidaceae bacterium (assembly GCA_028709135.1). Classification (GTDB taxonomy): domain Bacteria; phylum Bacteroidota; class Bacteroidia; order Bacteroidales; family Bacteroidaceae; genus UBA6382. The sequence goes on from JAQVXN010000393.1 coordinate 1,245, forward strand.
CCATTTGGAATGCCTGCCCGTGCACGTAGAGTACACCCGTCATCTGTCCTTGTTGGGTGTTACCTTTAAAGCTCGTTGCTTCAAATTTGGCTTCAATGTCTCCAGCTTTTTTTAAGATACTGGCTGTTTTGTCCAAAATACTTTTTGCTTTTGTGTCTGTCTTAGCTGTTGCATAAAGTGAAAACATGAACGTTAACAGAATAATTGGGAAAAACTTTTTCATGATGATACTTATGAATGTAAATTAATCAAATCTAATTTGTCTTGTAGTGCATTTTCGTCGGCACAAAGGACATCGCGCGGTTTTGCGCCATTGACTGGTCCAACAATACCAAATCGTTCCATTTGGTCCATCAAGCGCCCTGCACGATTGTAACCAATGGAAAACTTGCGTTGTATCATGGAGGTGGATCCTTGCTGATGGATAACGATTAGTCGTGCTACTTCTTCAAAAATAGGATCTAGCTTTTCATTATCCTGAATATCAGTAGCCCCTCCGTTTGCATCGTCCATGCTGACTTCTGGAAGTTCGTAAGCGGAAACGTATGATTGTTGTTGTGAAATGAACTGATTGATTTGTTCAACTTCTGGTGTGTCAATAAATGCGCATTGTATACGGGTCGGCATGGTACTACCATTAAGAAATAGCATATCGCCTTTACCTATCAGTTGGTTGGCACCTCCTTGATCGAGAATGGTGCGCGAGTCAATTTGTGACATAACTTTAAAAGCCATGCGAGCAGGGAAATTGGCTTTTATGGTGCCCGTAATGATATTGGTGGTAGGACGTTGTGTGGCAATGACGGCATGAATGCCTATGGCGCGGGCCAACTGAGCGATTCGGGCAATAGGAAGTTCTACTTCTTTTCCAGAAGTCATAATCAAATCGCCGAACTCATCAATAATAACTACAATATATGGTAGAAATCGATGTCCGTCTTCAGGATTCAACAAACGGCTGATGAATTTTTTGTTATACTCCTTTACATTGCGGCAGTGGGCTTTCTTAAGTAATAAGTACCTGTTGTCCATTTCCTGACAGATACTCTTTAAGGTTCGTATTACTTTTGAGGAGTCTGTGATAATGGGATCGCTGTCTTCATCTGGAATTTTTGCCAAAAAATATTTTTCCAGTGGAGCGTAGATGCTGAATTCTACTTTTTTAGGGTCTATCAAAACAAATTTTAATTCAGATGGATGCTTTTTATAAAGCAGCGAGGTAATGATGACATTCAATCCAACGGATTTTCCTTGTCCGGTAGCTCCTGCAACAAGGAGATGAGGCATTTTTGCCAAATCGACCATGAAAACTTCGTTCGTAATTGTTTTACCCAAAGCAATGGGCAAGTCAAATGTACTTTCTTGAAATTTCTTACTATTTAAAATACTTTCAATGGAAACGACTCTTGGATTCTTGTTCGGTACCTCAATACCTATGGTGCCTTTACCAGGAATTGGGGCTATAATACGGATGCCAAGGGCACTGAGACTAAGGGCAATGTCGTCTTCGAGATTCTTTCTTTTGGAAATTCTCACACCTTGCGCTGGAGTAATTTCATAAAGTGTAATGGTGGGACCTACGGTTG
>JAQVXN010000394.1 GCA_028709135.1 Bacteroidaceae bacterium
TTTTACGAAAAATTTAACTATATATAACGCAGCCGAAACCTACCAATCATAAAAACAGCTTTTCACGACTATTGTCTTATTAACAAATCCGTTAAGTAGATCTCATCACTCCAAAACAATTATTTTGAATGAGAGATCTACTTTATACGGATCAGATCTAGTAAAAAAGGATCTTCTAGCTCTTATTTATTAGGCGCATTACTTAATAAACATTTTAAGGAATCGGGCAACTTAATCTGATCACAATTGATCACAGATAAAGCATTTCTTCCTTTTTTCGTCAACGAAAAATACATCTGGCGCTTGTCTACATTGCCAACGACACGTTTAATCATGTCCTTGTGCTCAACAGATTTAATCACTTTAGAAGCATTGGAGGCAGTTAATCCTAGTGTGTCCGCAATCTCACCAGATGAAAGCTTTTTGGTTTTTGACAAAATACACAGCAACATGCCTTCATTAAGACATAAATGATAAATCTTTTCCATTTCAGACTCAAAAGCCAACACAGACCTATTAATCTCTCTTATTTTGCATAATGTTTCCATAGAGTATACCTTATTTAATATACACCGCTTAATCAAACTTTTTAGGACACTTGTCTGAAAATTTTTTCTTTAATATCAAATCCAAAGGACAAAACTTTGTAAATGACGATTGCACTAAATTGATACCAACAAAAAGTACTAACAGCAACCACATTGGTGACAGAAAGTAAGCCAATAATACACCTATTATAATAAGACTACCAGCAATTCTTCTGATCAGATATTCTTCTTCCATCATCAATTATAACAATATTGAGTTTTTCTCTACATCCAAAACAAATGCGTGAGCAGGAAAAGTATAATTTGCTTCACGATTACACTGATTGATTTTTTCCAAAATCAATTGAGATTCCTCTTCTGTAGTAAAGCAGAAGAACATCAGAGAATTTGTTTTGGCGTTACCAGAATCTTCACCAAACCAATTTAAAAGGTTAGATGACTTGTTCTTTTTATATCCGGTTATGTGGATCGTACTAAACCTTTTTACTCCTGCCTGATCAAGTAGCTGAGCTACTTGATCACGGCTTTCCTTAATACTTAAAACTACTGTTAACTTCATAGCGTTTTTACTTTACTTTGTTTTTTAGCATTTTAAAATATAACAATGGAACCACAATCAAAGTAAGAACTGTTGATGTGATCGTTCCTCCAATAAGAGATATTGCCAAACCTTGAAAAATAGGATCAAAAAGTATCACAATAGCACCAATTACAACCCCGCCTGCCGTAAGTAAAATGGGCGTTGTTCTTACAGCCCCAGATTCTAGAATAGCTTGTTTGAGTGGGATCCCCTCCTTTAACCGCAAGTCAATAAAGTCAATGAGTAATATCGAATTTCGTACCATAATCCCTGCCAAAGCAATAAACCCGATCATAGACGGAGCACTGAAATAGGCTCCCATCACCCAATGTCCTAAAATAATACCGATAAGCGATAGCGGTATCGTGGACAACTGTACCAAAGGTACCAAAAAGTTTTGAAACCAGGCCACAATCAGTAAATAAATAATAATCAGCACAAATAAGAAAGCAAGGCCCAGATCGCGGAAGACCTGATAAGTAATTTGCCATTCTCCATCCCATTTGAGTGTAATATTATCTTCCTGGCTGGGTTCGTTTGAATATGCTTCTTTCAATTTATATCCACTGGGAAGTTTTACCTTTGACAATTGTTTGGATACATCTGACATAGTGTATATGGGGCTTTCCAACTTGCCGGCAACATCTGACGTTACATAGACCACTCGTTTCTGGTCTTTGTGTGAAATACTCTTAGCTCTTAAACCTTTCGTTACTTTCACCAAATCTCCAACAGATATAGCCAAACCTTGTTTGTTCACTACTTTCATTCCCAGTACATCTTCAATACTCGATTTATCTTTTTCAGGTAATTGCAACACAATACCAATTTGCTGCACACTGGATGGACGATGCAATATTCCCACTGGCATTCCGGACAAAGCAGCACGAACATTTTGCAATACCTGCACTTCCGGAACGCCGTACTTCATGGCCTTATCTTTGTCCACTTCAAATTTGTATTCCACTTGATTATCTTCTACCGTCCAATCCACATCAACTGCATTGTTTGTTTTAGACAACAACCCTTTTATTTGCCGGGCTACGTTCATTTGTTTTGTATAGTCGGGACCATAAATTTCAGCAACAATTGTTGACATCACGGGAGGCCCGGGAGGTACTTCGACCACCTTTACATTTGCATGATATTTTCTACCAATATTCTGCAAGCCTGCCCGCATTGATTTGGCAATATCGTGACTCTGTTTTTTTCTTTTGCCTTTATCTGTCAAATTTACCTGAATATCTGCAACATAATCGCCTGAACGAAAGTCGTAATGGCGTATGAGCCCATTAAAATTTATCGGTGCCGACGTTCCCACGTATGTTTGATAACTGGTTACGTTCTCATTTTTACTTACATAAAGTCCCAATTCTTTAGCTACAGCAGCAGTGCGTTCCAAGGTAGTTCCTTCCGGCATGTCAATAACAACTTGGAATTCATTTTTATTATCAAACGGCAGCATCTTTACCGGTACAGATTTCGTAAAGAACAGTACGAAAGTAGCTAGCAGAATTAAAGTTAACGACACCATAAAAGTCCACCGCCTTTTCCTATTTTCTAAAAACGGAGTCGCAATTTTTGAGTATACTTTATAAATTTTCGTTTCATGAAGTTCAACTGCAGAATCTTTTACCGACGTACTCTTATTCCGCTTTTCTTTAAACCTTAAAAAATGGTATCCG
>JAQVXN010000395.1 GCA_028709135.1 Bacteroidaceae bacterium
TCCGATGCTTTCGAGCATCGTGATATGGGCCATGGAGCCTAATACGTCGTAAGGAGCCAGATAGAGATCCATTTCGCGGTCGTGACCCACAGTGAAACGGTCTATGGCCTCATTGACCTCAACGTCCTTTTCCCAAAGTTTGTTTGCCATTTTAGTCTATTTTATAGGGTAGTGATGCCAAAATATTGGCAATAGTGTCAACGCCTTGTTGCAGAGGTTTGCTGACCATGCCGCGGATGAACATGTTGAGTTCGGCGCGGAGTGTAAGTTTCATTTTACAGGAATTTTCGTCGACGGGTATCAATTGAATCCACATGGTGATGCCGATAGGAGTATGCTCTCCTTCGAATTTGATAGTTTTGGGTTCTTCGCGCTCGATAATGCGCAGAGAAACGTCACCTACGGGCGATCCTGAGAAACTCAGACTGTCGCGGTCGAAAGAAATTTTGTCCAATTTTTCCCGAATGTCGCCGGTATGGTATTTGTCAGCTTCCTGCTGCAAACGTTCTTGAAAAACTGGGTCCTTGAGGCGTTCTTTGACCTGAGAAAGATTGTTGAGATCCGAGAGATATTCGTAAACTGTTTCTTGCGAATGCGGAATGTTTTTGATGTCGCTAACAAAATCGCTCATAATAGTAATGTTATGTGTGGAAATGAATTTAGATATTCCAGTTTGCAGGGTCTCTGCGCCACTGATTGAGGATGGGTACGTGAGCATTGTTGATATAACCTGTTTTTAGGGCACTCTGAACCACAGCCTGGTAGTTTGTGAGAGTGATAAGCTTTACTTGTGCTTTTTTGAAAGCTTCTTCAGCAATGGGGAAGCCGTAAGTGAAAGCAGCAACCATGCCGACAACTTCACAATCCTGTCGTAAAGCTTCTACAGCTTTGAGACTGCTACCCCCGGTGGAAACGAGATCTTCCACAACGACGACTTTCATGCCGGGACTGAGTTCTCCCTCAATCAGATTTTCGAGTCCGTGATCTTTAGGTTTTGAACGCACATAGACAAAAGGCAATTGCAGTTCGTCGGCAACTAGAGCTCCTTGTGGAATAGCTCCGGTAGCTACACCGGCTATGGCATTTGCTTCCGGAAAGTTTTCAAGAATAATTCTGCAAAATTCAATCTTTATGAAAGAGCGCAAAACGGGATAGGAGAGTGTTTTACGGTTGTCGCAATAGAAAGGCGACTTCCATCCGGATGCCCAAGTAAAGGGACTTTCCGGTTGAACCTTAATAGCTTTGATTTTAAGCAGCTTTTCGGCAAAAATTGTGTCTAATGTATTCATCGCGTTTATGCTTTTTATTTTCCTTGCAAAGGTAGTGCATTTTGGGAGAAGAGCAAAGCGGGAATCTTGCTTTTTAAGTTTGTGACTATAGAGGAAGGCGGTGGTTCATTATGGTTGAGGAGTTCTGACTGAGACTGCAAAATCAAGCGTTTTAGAACGCATCAAGTTGAAAGACCGCAGTTTTTGTCCCTGCTAATTGTCTGAATTATGTTACCTTTGCAGAGAAATATAAGAAGAAAAATGAAAATCATTCGTTTCCTGAAAGATTGGACTCTGCCTGTTGCCATGTTTACCGGAACCTTATTGTATCTTGTTTTTGCTTTCGTTCCTTTTTTAGATGGAGCAGCGAATTTTTTTAGACCAGTTTTCGGATGGATTTTACCCGTAGTTTTGTTTCTGGTACTTTTTGTCACATTTTGTAAAGTGGATTTTAATAAAATGCGCCCTGTGAGCTGGCATTTCTGGATAGGAATTTCTCAAATCCTCTTTGTGCTGCTTTTATTAATGGTGATACTTTTATTTCATTTGCAGGGAGGAAAACTTATTTTGGCTGAAGCTGTAATGGTGAGCATTATTGGTCCCTGTGCTGCTGCCGCTCCTGTTGTTACGTCGAAATTGGGAGGCAATTTGGAGAGTATGACTACCTATACTTTTATTTCAAATCTTCTGACGGCGTTACTTATTCCTGCCGTTTTCCCGTTGATTAATCCGGCTGCAGACATTAGTTTTCTATATGCTTTTGCCGAAATTCTCTATCGCGTATGCATTGTGTTGTTGGTTCCTATGTTGCTGGCCTATATCGTAAAACATTTTATGCATCCTTTTCATCACTGGATTGTAGGAGTGAAAGATCTGTCGTTCTATTTGTGGGCTGTTTGTTTGGCGATTGTGACGGGGACGACTGTGAAAAATATTGTTCATGCGAATTCTACTGCTGGTTTCATTCTGTTGATTGCTGTTGCGAGTTTCGTGCTCTGTATGATGCAGTTTGCAGTGGGGCGTTTCGTGGGACGGCATTTTGGCAGTAGGATAGAGTCTGGTCAGGCTCTTGGCCAAAAAAATACAGCCTTTGCCATTTGGATTTCAAATGTTTATCTTAATCCGCTTTCTTCTGTGGGTCCCGGTTGTTACATTCTCTGGCAGAACATTATTAATAGTTTGGAACTTTGGCAACATCGTCAGGAAGAAAAACTGAATTAGTAGAACTCTACAAATATAGTATAAATTAGAAAGAGTGTATTTTTACAGATGAAAAGTGAAGACGTTATGAATTTGGCAGTTTTAAGAATACATTTTAAGCTATTGTCAAATGAATTCGTTGGATTGTATTTTTGAGAGAAGATATTTTCAATATATGTGCAATAGAGATTCAAAGAAAACTACAAATGCAAGCCGATGAAAAAGAGGTACATGATGCGACAAATTAAACAATGTATAAGATGGTCTGTTTTTGTGACGATTTTGTTCACGATGGTAGCCTGTAATGAGGAAAATTACATAATAATGCCGGAAACGAGTGAAC
>JAQVXN010000396.1 GCA_028709135.1 Bacteroidaceae bacterium
CATAGATTTTGATTCTGTTTACCAATTTGGTAAAATGGTAGATATTTTGACATTTGAAATTGAAAATGTCAATATTGAAGCACTTAAAAAGCTTAAATCGGAAGGGTTAAAAATTGTGCCCGAGCCTGAAATTTTAGAGTTAATTCAGGACAAAGGCTTGCAGAAAGAATTTTACAAAAATAATGGAATTCCAACTTCCGCATTTAAAATCTATGAATCAAAAGCAACTATTCTGAAAGGTATTGATAAAGGCGAAATTAATTTACCTTTTGTGCAAAAATTAACGAAAGGCGGATATGACGGACACGGAGTTGCAGTTATTAACAGCAAAAACGATTTGATAAAAATACTTTCTGGGGTATCGGTAATTGAAGAAAAGGTTGAAATTGAAAAAGAAATATCGGTAATTGTAGCCCGAAACAGAAAAGGAGAGATTAAATCTTTCCCCGTAGTTGAAATGTATTTTGACCCCATTGCAAATCTTGTGGATGAATTAATTTGTCCAGCATTAATAACAGTTGAACAATCAGAAAAAGCAGTTAACTTAGCAAGTGAAATTATTGAATTACTGAATATGGAAGGTTTGCTTGCTGTTGAATTTTTCATAGATTCAAAAGGCGAAGTAATTGTAAACGAAGTTGCTCCCCGACCACATAACAGTGGGCATCATACAATTGAAAGCATTATTACATCACAGTTTGAGCAACATTTGCGTGCAATACTAAATTTGCCATTGGGAAGCACAAAAATTAAACTTCCTTCGGTGATGATAAATATTTTAGGAGCTGATGGCTACGAAGGTCCGGTAATTTACGAAGGATTATCAGAGAGTTTGGCAATTGACGGTGTAAAGATTCACTTATACGGAAAAAAAATAACTAAACCCAACCGAAAAATGGGGCATGTAACCATTATGTCATCATCGATAAATTGTGCTCTGAAAAAGGCAGAAAAAGTTAAACAATTAATAACCGTGAAATCATGCAAAGAAAATCGGTAGACACCCTTATCGACTATAACGTTGATTGTGTCGCTTCATTTATAACTGTTTATGGCAATAAGGAAAAGAGTATTGTTATTAAAAGGTTTGTACTTGTTTTAAGCACATTATTACTAATTGCTTTTCATGGATTTTCCCAAGCGAAATATGAAAAAGAATTTCGCATTAAGGCAAAAGATGTACCTTCGGGTGCTCTAAATTTTGTTGACTCAATGACCTTCGACTCAAAAGTGAAATGGTATAAAGAAGCAGGATTTAATCTCGTAACTATTGAGTCCAAGGCAAAATATAAAAAAGAAAGGTACAGCATCGAGTTTTCTGATAAAGGAATATTTCAAGATGTTGAAATAGAGGTAAAATCAAACAAAATACCTGATAGCACATTTTCAAAAATATCGGGGTTTTTAAGCCAAAGACACAAAAAATACAAAATTGAGAAAGTTCAAATACAATATGCCGGAGATAGAAATTTAGTTTTGATGTTTTTGAGAGAAAACAGGAATAATTCTGATGGCATAACAATAAGTTATGAAGTTGTTATCTCGACTAAAATGGATGGTAATTATCTAATGCTAGAATACTTGTTTTCAGAAACAGGCGAGTATTTGCAAAGCAACGAAATAATTTCAAGAAGAAAAGATACGATTGACTATTAAAAATGAAAAAAATCCCAATCATATTCATCTTTTGTGCACTATCGGCTATTAGTAATGCACAAAGCAGTTATCAGTATGGAATTATTCCGTCAATAAATTTGCACAAAAAAATTCCTGGGAACTGGTCTACAAATTTCAAGCTTGAATCAAGGCAATCTATATATAAACAAGATTTCAAATATGAGTATTTGCTGACAGATTTATCCCTGATAGTAACAAAACGAATTGCTACAAATATCACAGTTGGTGGAGGGTATTTGTTAAGAATTGAAGATGATAAATTTAAAAACAGAGCGATACAACAGATTGGTTTTAGCAAAAAGTTTCCTAGCTTTCGGATGGCACACAGGATAATGACAGACCAAACATTCGAAAAGAATGAAAATACTGAATTTAGACTCCGTTACCGAATATCATCCGAAATTCCTTTAGAAGGACAGTCGATCGACGTAAATGAATTTTATCTTAAAATCAACAACGAATATCTTAATTCTTTGCAGGGAGTTGATTACGATTTGGAAGTAAGAGGAGTTGTACTTTTGGGATATTCGGTTTCAGCTTTAAATGATGTAGAAATCGGCATCGATTATAGGTTGGATTCATTTGTCAGTGGAAACCCAAGAAACAGAACCTGGCTTAGTATAAACTTCTTTCATTCATTAGGAAAATAAACAATAATATTGGCTCAATAGCCCTTAAATTAGTATAAATTTAACACCAATTGGATTATGACAAAAACAATAGGTATTATTCTTGTGGTTGTAATGACAGCAGGTATTTTTATCTCCTGCGGAGATTTGAACAGAAAAGTAGATGAAAAGATTGACAAGTTGCTGAATAAAACAGAATCGTTAGATTCTTTGATAAACAAAGAGATCGATAAAGTGTTGGTACTTGAATCACTTATAAACACAGGAAGTGAAAAGGCTAAAGACTTGGACTCCCTTATAGATAAGTCAAAATCAAGATTGGACTCGTTGGTAAATAAAAAAATAAATCCCCCAAAATAATTCTTAAAATTATATTAATATGAAATGTCCCAATTGTAACGTAAATTTGGTCATGACCGACCGTAGTGGAGTAGAAATAGACTACTGCCCTGATTGCCGGGGTGTTTGGCTTGACCGTGGCGAACTCGATAAAATAAT
>JAQVXN010000397.1 GCA_028709135.1 Bacteroidaceae bacterium
AAGAATCAACGGTGCTGGCATTAAGCGTCTTGCTGCCATCCATCGTGGCTTTACAACCTACGACAAAGCCATTTACCGAAATTTGCCCATGTGGCACATTCCCATTGAATTGCGTCGTCGTATTCCCAACCTACCTCTCATCTGCGACCCGAGCCATATAGGTGGTCGTCGCGAACTTATAGCCCCTCTCTCTCAACAAGCCATGGATTTAGGTTTCGATGGCTTGATTATTGAAAGCCATTGCTGTCCCGACAAAGCTTGGAGTGACGCTGAACAACAGATTACACCAGACGTACTCAACTTTATTCTAGACAAACTGGTAGTACGGAGCACCTCAGACACCACAGAAAGTCTCAAAACACTCAGAGAACAAATTGACGGAATGGACAACGACCTAATTCAGCTCCTATCAAAACGTATGAGAGTAAGTCGCGAAATCGCGACCTATAAGAAAGCACACAACCTGACTGTTGTTCAGCCGCTTCGTTATAATGAGATTATAGACAAACGTCAGGCGCAAGGAGTGCTCTGCGGCATGTCTGGCGACTTTATGAAAATAGTTTTTGAAGCTATTCATTCTGAAAGTGTTCGTCAACAAATTGACGTTATCAATAAATGAAACAAATGAAAATTCTCGTATTAGGAGCAGGGAAAATGGGTTCTTTCTTCGTCGACCTGCTTAGTTTTGAACATGAAACTGCAGTTTATGATGTGGATCCCAAACGTCTCCGATTTATGTATAACACACAACGTTTTACGGATTTGTCAGAAATTGACGCTTTTAAACCAGAACTTGTTATAAACGCTGTAACTCTGAAATATACTCTTGACGTATTTAAACAAGTCATTCCACACTTGCCAAAAGACTGTATTCTGAGTGATATTGCCTCCGTAAAAACCAATCTGAAAAACTTTTATAAGGACTGCGGTTTCCGTTATGTGTCTACTCATCCCATGTTCGGTCCCACTTTTGCCAATTTAGGTGCTTTGAGCGAAGAAAATGCCATCATTATCAATGAAGGCGACTATATGGGACGCGTACTCTTTCGTGACATCTACAGCCGTCTTGGATTAAATATCTGCGAATATTCTTTTGCAGAACACGATGAAATCGTAGCTTACTCACTATCAATACCCTTTGTATCTACTTTTGTTTTTGCAGCCGTCATGAAACATCAAGACGCTCCAGGAACTACATTTAAACGTCATTTGGCTATTGCAAAAGGAGTTCTCAGTGAAGACCCTACCCTGCTACGCGAAATTCTCTTTAACCCATATTCCAGTGGGCAAGTGAGTAAAATTCGTCAAGAACTTAAAACGTTGATTGAAATCATCGACAAAAAAGATGAACAAGCACTCAACAACTATATCGAAAGAATTAAACAAAATATAAAATAACAATCATGAGCCCCGATCAGGCTATAAAACCTCAACAAACAACCATGGGATCACAAAAACTTCCATTTGCTACAGATTATATGTATCTCTGTCATCCAGCAATTTTAAAACGAATGACAGAAATCTCAGACACAGCCTATATGGGCTATGGTTTCGATGAAATTTGCTTAACAGCAAAAGAAAAAATTCGTCAGATATGCAAATCTCCTGAAGCTGACGTTCATTTCATTACGGGAGGCACACAAACAAACGTTGTGGCTATTGACGCTCTTCTACAGTCTTACGAAGGCGTTTTATCTACCATAACAGGACATATTGCGGTTCACGAAGCAGGAGCCGTAGAAGCTACCGGGCATAAAGTCATTACTCTTCCCGAACATAACGGAAAAATTTCCGTTACGGACGTAGAAAACTATCTCAAAACTTTGTATGTCGACGAGACTTCTGAGCACCAAGTACAACCCGGCATGCTCTACATCACTCATCCAACAGAAGTTGGTACTTTGTACTCACTCAACGAACTTACGGAAATTTCGCGCATGTGCCATCATCACCATCTTAAACTGTTTCTGGACGGGGCTAGATTGGGTTATGGCTTAGCCGCAACAGAAACAGACATTACATTGCCTGACATCGCAAAACTCTGTGACGCTTTTTACATTGGCGGCACTAAAGTTGGAGCCCTTATCGGTGAAGCGCTCGTTTTTCCACGTCCTGACACAGTAAGCCATTTTTTCTCACAAATCAAAAGGCATGGTTTTCATCTTGCAAAAGGATGGATCATTGGTCTACAGTTTGACACCCTTTTTACAGACAATCTGTATTTCAAAATTTCACGACATACAATTGAATTAGCAGAAAAACTGCGCCAAGGTATCCAAAATGCAGGGTTAAAATTCTTCATTGACTCTCCTACCAATCAGCAGTTTGTCATTTGCTCTGCTGAGCAAACACAAAAGCTTCGTGAGAACGTGGATTTTGAAATATGGGAAAACCTTGCGGATGGAAGTAAAGCCATCCGCTTCTGCGTTTCCTGGCACACTACCGAAGAACAAATAGATCAACTCGTACAGTTACTTAAAGAGACCGCTTCCTCTACCTTGTAGTTCGTGCAACTTCTCAGTAAATTATATACTATTTTTTCTATATACAAAGAGGAAACTTTTCATATCATATACTATATGACTATCTTTTCAAAAAGGTTGTCATGTAGTATATGAAGATGTTTTTATAATTATCTACAGTCGCTTGAAAACAACGCTCATAGAACTTCTCGGTCTATACGACAAATGGTAGGCTATTATTGAGCTATATTTTTCAAGAGGACAAATGGTAGGCTGTTTTTTGAGGGGTTAATCGCTATCTATGTTACGTTGTTGTATCTTTGTATAGTCAAGTGAAA
>JAQVXN010000398.1 GCA_028709135.1 Bacteroidaceae bacterium
TATCTGGTAACAGGTTCAGAGGATAGCCCGACGTTTACAGAGTTGCATGACGGTTTTATTCCTGCCAATACCGCTTTTATTGTTAAAGGGAACGCTAGTAGCTTCGTAACATTCCGTACCACAACAATTCCAGCAGAAGTCAAGGTTGATGTGGCTAACAACCTGTTGAAAGGTTCCATGGAAAACCAAACAGCTGTTACTGGTAATCAATTTTACATTCTCAGCAAAACGGCAGCTCTAAAAATTTCAGAACCCATCGCCTTCGAACCAATTTCAGAAGGGACCACATTATCAAAGAATCAAGCTTATCTACCTCCCTTGAAAGCTCTCCAAACATTGGACGGTTCTACTACCACTGGCATTAAAGAACTCCGTTCCACGAAGCAGAACAATACATACTATAACTTGCAGGGAATTGAAGTAAACAATCCAACTCAAGGCGTTTTCATACAAAATAATAAGAAGAAATACATTCATAAATAATTCCTTCCTAATTCTTAATATTCAGAACGTCCGAAAGCAATCACTTTCGGACGTTCTGATTATTTTTATGCGAGCACGAAAATAGTCAACCATACCATCTTCTTGTTATTCAGCTACACTTTTTAATCATATTTTGGCCCAAATGATTTTTACCTCATACACATCTTAAAATAAATGAACTACCTTTGCGCACGGAAAAACACAGCTCATCAAAACAAACATTGTAACCATTTTTCTTTAATATAAAACTCTTATTCCTCTCCAATTTTAATTATGAAAAGGACATTTACATTCATTTTCTTAGCCATTATAATGGTTCTTTCTGTAAAACCGGAATCACTAAAAGAAGGATTTCATAATCCGCCAAACTCAGCCAAGCCTCGAACGTGGTGGCACTGGGTCAGTGGAAACATCACCAAAACCGGTATCACGGCAGACTTAGAATCCATGAAACGCGTAGGCATACAGGAAGCTCAAATCTTTAATGTCGGCATTGCTTTTCCCGAAGGTCCTGTACAATATATGAGTGACAAATGGCTTGAAATGTTTCGTTTCGCTACTTCAGAAGCAAATCGTCTCGGTATGCAGATAGCCTTTAATAACTGTGCCGGATGGTCTTCAAGCGGTGGATCCTGGGTAAAGCCAGAGAACTCCATGCAGACTGTAACTTACAGCGAAACACAAATTGTTGGAGGTAAAGCTCTTAAAATAAAACTAAAACAACCGGAAACGAGATATAATTATTATCGGGACATTGCTGTATGGGCTTTTCCAACGCCACAGGGGAAACAGCGTATAAACAACTTGCCTATAAAATCCCTTTCAGGTAATGAATTTCCAACACACTTGGACCCAGACATAAAAAATATTGGAGAGACGTCCTTAATCAGCAAAAAAAGCATGATGAACGTTTCATCAAAAATGAAACCTGACGGTACATTAGAATGGCAAGCCCCTGCTGGGCACTGGACTATTCTGAGAATAGGATACACAACAAACGGCACACAGAACCACCCTGCAACAGGTTACGGCCTTGGACTCGAATGTGACAAACTCAGTAGCAAGGCGCTTGATACATATTGGGAAGAAGGAGTACAACCAATTCTGGATAAAGTAGGCCCACTGGTAGGCTCCACTTTGAATAATAGTTTGATCGACAGTTATGAAGTAGGATGTGGCAATTGGACTCCGGGATTTGAAAAAGAATTTGAAAAACGTTGCGGATACAACTGCATGACTTATCTGCCCGTACTGGCTGGTTATTACGTTGGAAGTGGTGAAGAAGCCGAACGTTTCCTATGGGATTTCAGAAAAACTATCGGAGAAATGATGGCTGATAATTATTTTGACCATTTCGGAGAACTCTGTCACGAACATGGCATGAAATATTCCGTAGAGCCTTATGGAGGTCCTTTTGACAATTTAGAAGTTGGACAAACAAGCGACATTCCCATGACAGAATTTTGGGTAGGTAGCAGGGCCATGATAGAAACTACTCGCGCAGCAACATCAGCGGCTCATCTGAACGGCACCGATATCGTTGGCGCAGAATCGTTTACCGCAGAGGGCTCTCAAAGCCGTTGGCTGACACATCCCGCCAAACTAAAAATGCAAGGAGATTTCGCTTGGTCTGAAGGCGTAAATCGCTTCATTTTTCATACTTTCGTCCATCAGCCATGGAACGCAGCCCCAGGATTGTCTCTCGGAGAATACGGTTCCGAAATGAACCGCCTCAACACGTGGTGGGAACAAGGGAAAGCTTTTATGAAATATGTCGCACGTTCTCAATATTTATTACAACAAGGCAAAAACGTAGCAGACATTTTGCTTTTTGTTGGAGAATCTTCTCCAAACTCAGGACTATATCAACAAGATATTAAAGCCATGGGATTCGACTATGATTTGATTAGTTCAAAAAGTTTGCAACAACTCACGGTAGAGAATGGACAGCTCAAGACGCCCAAAGGTAACTACTATCGCTTACTTGTGCTCTCGGATCTGGAAAAAATGATGACACCGGAACTGCTGAAAACCTTAAAAAAATTATCGGACGCAGGTGCAAAAATCATTGGCCCGAAGCCAAGTAAATCTCCAAGTTTAAAGGGATTTCCCGCATGCGATACACAAGTAAAAACATTTGCAAACCAACTGTGGGGAACTAATGAACAAATAAAAGCGCCCATACAACAAATTTCCATTGCGAAGGCTATAAAGATCCTTAACATGACACCCGATTTTGAAGTCTCAGATAATCCTCAAAATCTTAATTTCATACATCGTTCTACCGAAAATGAAGAAATTTATTTTATCACCAA
>JAQVXN010000399.1 GCA_028709135.1 Bacteroidaceae bacterium
ATCTATTATTTTTTCTCGTATTCCGTCAAAAAGTTCGATTTATCAATTTTTCAATTTCAAATCTTCCCATTTCGGAGGCTCAACATTAAGCAAATATTTGACATAAAAATCATAGCGTTTATGTTCTCCGAAATGTTCACCAAGGGTATGGTGCACTCCAGGTAACACTACAAGTTCAAAATTTTTATTAGCTTTAATTAGCGCATTTGCCACTTGCATCGTCGAAGCAGGATCAACATTGTCATCCAGCTCTCCAACTACGAGCATCAGTGGACGAGTCAAACGCCATGCGTTTGTCACATTCGAACTACGAATATAACTACTATCCACTGGATAGCCCATCCATAGCTCGTTCCACCACACTTTATCCATTCTATTATCTTGACATCCACATGCGCTATAAGCTGCCTTATAGAATTCGGGATGAAACAATACTGCGGCTGTACTTTCCTGTCCTCCTGCAGAAGCGCCGAAAATGCCAACACGTGTAGTATCCATACATGAATATTTTGTCGCAGCTGCTTTTATCCAGGCTATATGATCAGGCAAACCTGCATCTTTCAAATTCTTATAACAGACTGATTCAAAATCGCGAGAACGAAATGACGTGCCCATACCATCCACCTGTACCACAATAAAACCCAACTCTGCGAGATTTGTCATATCCCAATAAAATGAATGAAAAGACTTAGGCACATACTGGCTACCAGGACCAGCATAAATATACTCAACAATAGGATATTTCTTTGCCGGATCAAAATTTGAAGGTCTCACAATCAATCCCCATATATCTGTTTTTCCATCCCTTCCTTTAGCACAAAAAGATTCGGGAGCTTTCCATCCTACACTCTTCAAGGCCGTCAGGTCAGCCGATACAATTGTTTTAAGTATATGCCCATCATAGGCGCTGCGCAACACTGTCACTGGTGCTTCTGTCACTGTCGAATAGGTATCAATCATATATTTAAAATCATCTGTAAAAACGGCTTGATGTGTACCGTGTTCCGGTGTCAATGGCGTCAGATGCTTTCCATCAAAACCAACCTTATAATAATGTATCAAATAAGGATCTTCACCTTCAACATCTCCATTTGCCGTAAAATAAATTATTTTATTCTTTTCATCCACTTTCACAACATCGCGTACATACCATTTGCCCCTTGTTATCTGATGATCTACCAAAGCCATTTTGCGATCATACATATAAAGATTCTTATAATTGTCACGTTCACTTGCCCACAAAATATAACGTCCACCCTCCAAGTCATATCGCCATAGAAATGGGTAATTTACGTACTTGTCCGAATGTTCCTCTATAAGAGTCCTCACTTTTCCTGTTTCTGCGGACAATTCCAACACGCGATATGTTTTGTGCCCTCGCTCGTTAAATTCGAACGTCACTGCACGACTATCAGTATCCCAGCGGCACTGTTGTATGCTAAATTGACTTGAAAAAAGTTCAGTTGATGGTTCTATTGCCCGTCCTGTTTCAACTTCAAAAATACACGGAATCTTAAAATTTAGTTCATCACCAGGCTTGGCATACTCCTGTTTATGTAGTATAGGTTGCACTCGTCCTTCAGGCGACGACTCAACGTAATAGACATAATGCTTCACTGCAGGACGCAACTTACATGTCATAATTTTCCGGCTATCCGGAGCCCATTGTATCCAAGAAGAATAATAGAAGCCTTCCGTTCCATCAAAACTCAATTGACGTTCTTTACCGTCACTTAATCGACGTGCCCATACATTATTTTCACGAATATATGCCATCAACTTCCCGTCAGGTGATGTTACATTATTGCCTCCACGTTCATCATCCACTTCCATCCAATGACGTTGGTTCCCTATTACATTCTTTTCTTTCTTTTTTACCGAAAGCGATTTATCTTCCACCTTATATATATAGGTATTGCTGTCATCCTCAAAATTCAGAATCTTATTTTCTCCATCGTAATTCACAGATCTCAAGTACAAGCCACTACCATCGATCTGTTTTCCGTTTTCTTTTGACAATTGTTGAGCCAAATTATTTTGATCAAACAAAGGCGTTTCTTCGGTTGTACAGGCATCAAGACGCACATACTTGCGTCCGTCCTTAGTCTCCACTACATACCAAAAAGCATCTTGGCCAACTATACTCACTGGCTTCACGTCTACATTAAGTGCCTTATTCGCATAAAGAGAATATATTTCGTAAGCGCGTTTATAATCAGTTACCGTACCCTGAGCCCAAACTCTATGAAAGTTTGACAGAAAGGACATAACTAAAAAAAACATCAAAAGTTTTTTTTCATTTATCTTCAATTGTATCATAAATATTTCTTCGTTACTATTTTCAACCAATCATTCAACTACGAGCAAAAGTACTGATTTTCCAAAAAATACAGGCATATTATATTTCTTTCTATACATATTATATTCTACGCAGAGTCAACGAGCAAGTGCAAAATTAGGAGAAATGTTTGAAGAATTGAATTTTTGGAGAAGAGAAATGGAGTTTAAGTCTGGGTCTATTGTTGAGTTTTGCCTGTATTTTTTTAATAAAGAGCGGTGTAATATTGTCAAAGTCAGTTCCTTTAGGGATATATTGTCTAATAAGTTTATTTTCGTTTTCGATGGCGCCCTTTTGCCATGAAGCGTATGAATCGGCAAAGAAGATAGGAACATTGCCGAGCATTTTGGAAATATCCTCATGCGCGCAGAACTCACAGCCGTTATCGGTTGTTATGGTCCGAACACCCATTCCTCGGAAAGGGAACAAGAGTCTGGCAACGACCTTAGCCAAG
>JAQVXN010000400.1 GCA_028709135.1 Bacteroidaceae bacterium
TCTTGATATATTTGAAGATTTGTATGATTGTACATTTTAATTTTTGTATAAAAGAGTGTCAGCACGATAGGTTGAACGCACTACATTGCGCTGCTGTAACCACTTCAAAGTAACAGCCACTTTGTCAGTAGAAGCAGATGTTGCTTTTTTGAAAACCTTGTGAGTAACAATGCTGTCTGCAATATCATTTAATAAAAAATTCTGTAACGTTGTTGGTTGTAATGAAAGTCTGTCATTCTTTGTAAGTCTTTCAACAGCAATATTATACCCTTCTAAAAAGACATTGAGTTTGTTACGATATTCAGGCGATTTCATTAAACGGGAAGAAATGGCAAAACCACAAAAGCCTTTGCATAAATCAGCAGATAAAGGTAATACAGTGTGTCCGTGTTTGCAAGCGACAAATGCCATTGGTTGAGGTAAAAAAGCCGTTTCAATCTGATTGTTTTCCAACATCTGCAATCTAACAACAACACTGTTAATTTGAGCTCGTAAAATTTGATTATTTGGTTTCAAATGTGATACTACAAAATCACAAAGATAATCCGTAGAAGAATTTCTGGTAACACCAATCATGCGATCATTGATTTGTTCAATATTTGAAATTCGCAACACTTTATTGGCCACAAGTTGCCATTCACGATTAGTTGTAAATAAAAAGCGGATGGGTTCTTTTTGAGATTGTAGCAAACCAACACGAAACATATCTGTCGCACAACCATCCGATTTTCCTTTTAGAACAGATTGTTCAGCATCCATTTGAGAACGGTAAACTACAACATTAACATGTATTCCCAGTGAATCGTAGATGTGTTGTTTTGCTGCAATATAAAAAGGTAAACAGTCTAGTGTAGGCAAAACAGCAAATACCAATTGAGCGGAGTCTGCTTTCACTTTTGTTTCTGTTTTGGCTGGAGTTTTTATAGTTTTTTTTCGACTGCAAGCGGCCGACAATATCAGCAAAACAATTAAGAATACTGGAATAATGCGATTCACTTTTTTGAAGATAAAAAGGAAAAAGAAGCAACCTAAGATACCCATATGCGGGCATAAGTTGCTTCTTTTATATAAATAAATTATTTTTCTCCGGTAATAGCAGCTACACCAGGAAGTATCTTACCTTCAATAGCTTCAAGCATTGCACCACCACCCGTTGAAACATAAGAAACTTTGTCAGCCAAACCAAACTTATTAATTGCAGCAACAGAATCACCACCACCTACTAATGAATAGGCTCCGTTTTTCGTTGCTTCGGCTACATAATGAGCTATTTCACCAGTTCCTTTGGCAAAATTTGGAAATTCAAAAACGCCTACAGGACCATTCCATAAAATAGTTTTGGAAGCAAGTATGATTTCTTTCCAAATTTTAAGAGAATCTGGTGACGCATCCATTCCTTCCCAACCATCAGGAATATTATGTGTTTCAAATATTTTCTGTTCAGCATCATTACTGAATTCATTTCCAGCAACCGTAGCTACAGAGAGAGAAATCTTAACACCTTTTTCCTTGGCAGCCTTTAATATATTTAGAGCTTCTGGCATCAAATCGTCCTCGTGAAGAGAATCTCCGATATGTCCGCCCTGTGCTTTAAAAAAGGTAAATCCCATGCCACCGCCGATAATCAGGTTATCTACTTTATCAAGTAAATTCTGAATAACACCAAGTTTTGAAGATACTTTACTACCACCGATAATAGCAGTAAATGGATGCTGTGCATTTTTCAAAACGTTGTTAATGGCAGCAACTTCTTTTTCCATTAGATAGCCAAGCATTTTACTATCTTTGTCAAAATAGTCTGCAATAATTGCAGTAGAAGCATGTTTACGATGAGCAGTACCAAAGGCATCGTTTACATAAACATCTGCGTATGAAGCTAATTTCTTCGCAAAATCTTTCTGTTTAGGTTTCAGTGCAGCTTTAGCAGCTTTAACTTCATCTTCCGGGGCATCTTTTGGTAAACGTGGCTTTCCAGTTTCTTCCTCATAAAAACGAAGGTTTTCCAACATCAGGGCTTCACCCGGTTTCAATGCAGCTGTTTCAGCATCAGCATGAGCACAGTCTGGAGCAAACTTTACAGGGACACCAAGACGTTCTGAAACAGCATCAACTATCTGGCTTAAAGAAAGTTTCGGATCTGGATTCTTCTTTGGTTTACCCATATGGCTCATCATAATGACGCTGCCACCATCAGCCAAAATCTTTTTCAATGTGGGCAATGCACCTCTAATACGTGTGTCGTCGGTCAATTTGCCATTTTCATCCAATGGAACATTAAAATCAACACGAACGATTACTTTTTTGCCTTTAAAATTACATTTGTCAATTGTCATCATATTGATTGAATTTTATTTGTTTGAATTCTTAATTCGGGGTACAAATATAACTATAATCTGTGAATGGTTCATTCTTTTATAGTTTGTTTCTGAAAACCCTGTCATTGATTTAATTTTTTTTCCATGATTCACGCTTCTCCTGTTCTTTGTAAAATCTGCATATATTTGAAAGCTTACAAGTTTTACATTTCGGACGCATTGCCGTACAAGTATATCTCCCATAATAAAGCAACCAGAAATGAGACTGAGCGACTTTATCTGTAGGGATGTGCTTCATAAGTTCCATTTCCGTTTTGTAGGGAGTGTTAGCTGTTGCAGGAACCAAAGCGAGACGATGACTGACGCGATAAACGTGTGTATCAACGGCTAATGCAGGTTTGTCAAAAACTAAAGCTTGAATAACATTTGCCGTTTTGCGCCCAACACCAGGCAATTTCGTGAGCTCTTCAATA
>JAQVXN010000401.1 GCA_028709135.1 Bacteroidaceae bacterium
AGCATCAAACTCACTAATGATAATAAAACTTCATTTTCCATACGACAAAGATAATATTTTATCGTATTAGCCCCACTAATTATCGGGTGAGCCATGAAACATTGGGATATTATAAGAAATGGCTGAGATCATTTCTGATTTCAGCCCAAAATGTGTTATTTTGCGTTCACCATAAAGAAAAATCTAGCACATGGAAAAGTGTACACATTTTAGCGGACAATCGAAGCCATAATGAACTAAATGTATGAAACAGCTGCAAATAATAGACCCCATAACCATTTCGCTATTGTCTAATCTATTTTTTAAAGGCGTTGAGCACTCTCATACAGGAAAGAAGAAAGGCGGTATAAAGGTTCATATTGCAATTCATGCAAATGATTGTGTTCCTTCTGATATAAAGTTTACTTGAGCAACCATTAATAACTCTTTTGTGTTGAACTTTCTACATTGCAAAAAGGAGATATAAATGTTGTTATATTTGTCAAGGTGTGCCTCATAGTCTATAATGTATATTTCGGTTTCGCCTTGGCAAATATAACAAATAGATCATTCAAAACAAATTATTTTAATAAATAATTTACATTTATTTTCTAATTCATCTTTACATTGAGAATCCTTATCCTTATTCTTCTCCTGTCTCGTCTTTTTTCATTTCCGACATCAAATAGTATGCATCGTTTTGTGCGACTAATTCTCCAGAAGATAATGGCGAAGAGAGAGTAATTTCTGTCCAACCATTTTCTTGACGTCCTGTTGTAACTTCTACAGGACGAAACTTATTACCTCGACCAACAAATATATATTGTTTACCGTCTTCTTCAATAATACCTTCATCCGGTAAGGAGAATACAAATTTACGTCCTGTAATGATTTTACCTTTTACATACATCCCGGAAATAAGATTGTATTTGTTGTCAATAAGGGCATGGACATGAACTGCTTTAGGATTTGGTTCAAAGGTTTTACCTACAGAAAAAATCTTGGCTGTAATGACTTGCTTAGGCAGGGACTGTATTGAAAGTAACACTTCTTGTCCAATTCTGAGCTTAGTTACATCCTTTTCATACACCATCATGTCTGCAAAAATATGATGATTGTTGATAATTGCAAAAATTGTTGCCTGAGGATCTACAAACTGTCCTGTTTTGGCATTTACTCGATCAACATAACCATTTATAGGGCTTTTTAGTGGTACATTCCGATATAATTTGCCACGCCGAATAACTGCAGGACGAAGATGCAGCATTGCAAGTTGCGCTTCCAAATTGCGTACATCCCCACGTAAGGAATAATAATCCGAACGTATTTTCTGATAATCGCGGCCTGAGCCGGCATTTTGGTTAAAAAGATCTTTCTGACGTGAATATTCTTTTTCGGTATATTCAAGCTGACTGCACGCATCTATATAACGGGTTTGTAAATTAAGTAAATCAGGATGACTAAGAAAAGCTAACGTTTGTCCTTTCTGTACCTTTTGACCTTCATAAACACAAATAGATGAAATGTTTGCTCCGATAGGAGTTGATACCGCCGCTTGGTCTTGCGGCAGTACACTAAGTTCGCCATTTGTTTCTATCTGATCTGAAAAAAGATGCTTCTGCAAAGAATCCACAACAACGCCAAGTTTTTTCATTTGAATAGCAGACAGTGTGACTTCCTCTTTGGTCGTGTCAGGACGATTTTCTGCCGTTTGTTTCTCTACGGTGCCAGCTTTATTCCCACAAGAACTGAATGCTAATAATAAAATACTGATGCTAATATATATATATAATTTCTTCATTTTGATGATTGATTAAAGTATTCCAAGTTAAATTGAGCCTGCATACAATTTCCAAATGTTTTCCAATAATCTGTTTCCACTTGGACAGCGTCTTTTAAATTTTGAATAAAAGCCAAATAATCCATGCCTCCTTCCTGATAGATTTTTATAGCTGTTTCACGCTGTTCTCTTGCTGTAGGCAATGCTACATTCTGATAGTAGCGACAGGAGGTATACCATTTGGCATATTCTTCCTGCATCGTATGATAAGTTGAATTGATTTCTCTTTGCTTTTGGAGATAGTTCTCATGAGCAATTTCTTTTTCAATGCGAGCAGACTTTACGCGGGCAGATGAAGCACCAAAAAAAAGTGGAAGGCTCATCCCGATTTGATAAGAATGATATCCTGTGCGATTGCCTATTTTTTGACTACCATATTCAACATAGAATTTGGGAAGGAATCCAAATTTTTGCAATTTAATTTCATCATCTGCCAATGATACCTGCTGCTGTGAAAGTTGTAAAACAGGATGATTGAGCAGCGCCTCGCTTCCATAATCGACAATTTTGTTGGTACCCAAATTTAAATTGTTGTCAACCGTAAAAAGCGTGTCAGAAACAAGCCAAACATTAAATTTTTCCACCGCGATAGAATAATCCCGCTTCATATTTTCAACATACACCGTAGATTGTTTGCTCTGCATCTGCGCCGCAAGGTATTCCATTTTTGATGTAGCTTTTTCATCAAATCGTATTTTTGCAGCGCGCTCAAACTCCTTAAGAAGCGAATCTGTACGCAAACTTAATTCATAGAGGCGACGTGCAGTGAAAACTTGGGTGTAGGCTAATGAAACATCCCGCTTCACTTCGCACATCGTCAAATGAAGATTCGTTTTCGACATCTCTTCGCGATGACGCTGTACTTTGTTACGCATCCCAACAGAAAGAAGATCTAAATCCTGCCGCACAGACAAAAGAGTATAGATACCGTCGTTACCATTACCAACTTCTTCACCACCAGTATATA
>JAQVXN010000402.1 GCA_028709135.1 Bacteroidaceae bacterium
AAAGACTTACGACATTAACGTTACAGTGGAGTTATTTGAAAGAAACAATAAGGTTGTTTTCGTTTGAATGTTCCTATGCAAAGCGTGTTATCATTAAGAGATATCTTATGCCTTTACTTTTTCAGCATATTTAAAAATTACATACTTAACAAAAGGCCATTTGTTTGTAAAGAAAATCTCAAAAAAGGAAGCGTTCTACACATTCACGAATTTGCTTCCAACCATGCAACATAATGCGAATCCTGACATAATGGTGTCAACAACAAACAGCCCGAGATCAAACCCCCGTCACTATCAAAATGAGGTAACGAGAAATTTTGAACAAACTCTCTGAGACGTTCGGGATAATCGTCATAACGAATGCGAAAAAAAGCAGAAACTCCCGTTCCCAAAAATCGTTCCAAATGCATTGAAAACAAACCCATAGTGGTGCGCACATTCATTTCTACACACGGATGCAAGAGCAAATGCCCCTTCTCTCGACAAATCATCATGTCAACACCAAGAGGACCGACATAATGTCCTTGAATCTTTTCAGAAAGAATCGTTTCAAGACGTTTCACCACCTGATTATAAACTTCTTCATTAAAATCATGAAAAACGAGTTCACGAAGGATCTTTTGAGTCCCAACTATATTACCTAAATAACCGCAACGTTCAGATGTAAAAAAAGAAGATAGCCCCACATAGCGCACCTTACCGGAAGATTCGGAAATAAATTCTGCAGCCAAATCAGCTACCTTATCATATAGGGGTTCCACAACGACCCCTCCTTGAGAAGAAAGAATCCGCTTGCACCAACCGGAAACAGGAGGAATTAATTCCCCATCTGCAAAACGCAAACCACGTCCACTACTTGACCATGGCGCCTTCAATACAGAATGCTCATACTCTTTTACAGCAACAATTACAGACTCCTCATCACTGCAAAATTGAGACTTACCACAAAGAGGTAAGCCTTCCAAATCAGCATTCAAACGTGATAAAATTTCAACAGCAACACGACGCGAAGCCAAACGACGCACAACATCTATATTATCAAAATCCGACTGAAATACAGCATCAATACGATGAAGCAACCAAAAAAGCTGTGCATCCACCCCCCATGGCGTCAGAACAAAATCTTGAGGTAAACATGAAAGTGAAACAAAATTAACTTCCGGACAAAGCGAAGCATAAAAACTGTTACAATCCGACAGACGATGTTCCGAAACAACAACGGCATCACCAACAGAGGCACAAAAAGCAGCGAGTGACATCAAGTCTTCCTCCATTGAGCGCACTTGAAGTGGCGAAATGTAATTGCCTCTTCCATTGGCGAGCGCCAACTCATGGGAATAATTGAAATAAAATAACTTCACGTTGCAAAGATACATTATATGTTATATTTTTGTCACTTATAACTAACAAAATGCCATATTTTTTTTGTACTTTTGCATCATCAAACTACAGAGTATGGAGAACTTCTTTCAAAGACATGCTTACCTGATTGAGCATACCGACTGTACCATGACGCGCCCCCTAATGAACGAAATCGACTGGAATTGCAGAATGATTGGCATCAAAGGGCCTCGCGGCGTTGGTAAGACCACTTTCCTTCTGCAATATGCCAAGAAGAATTTCAATGTAAACTTGGGACGTTGTTTGTACATCAACATGAACAGCTTCTACTTTCAAGGTCGTGGCATTGTAGACTTTGCAGAAGAATTTATTAAACGCGGAGGTAAAGTACTCATCATTGACCAAGTATTTAAACAAAACGGCTGGCAAGATGAATTATGCGAATGCTTTCACCGTTTCCCACAACTTCATATTATTTATGCCACTACTACCGTAGACTATCCCAATGCAGACCAACACGAACTGAGTAAAATCAGCAAATGCTACGTTCTCCACGGATTTTCTTTTCGGGAATATATTAACCTGCAAACACAGGTTAACCTGCCCAAAATTACACTGGATGACATTCTGAATCGCACAGAACTTACCCAGAAAAACATTCTTATCAAGGTACGCCCATGGAACTATCTTCAAAACTATCTCCACCATGGCTACTACCCTTTCTATATGGAGAATCACAACTTTACAGAGAACTTGTTGAAATCTATCAATATGATGCTGGAAGTGGATATTTTGTTCATCAAACAAATCGATGTAAAGTATTTGCCACGTCTCAAAAAGTTACTATATTTGTTGGCTCTAAGCGGGAACACCTCTCCTAACGTCAGCAATCTGGCGAAAGAAATAGGCACCTCAAGAGCTACAGTGATGAATTACATGAACAATTTAGAGGAAGCGCGACTAATACATCAGATTTTCAAATCACAAGGACTGGCTCCGAAAAAGCCTGCACGTATTCTGATGCACAATACCAATTTGCTTTACTCCATTTTGAGTGATGCACCCAGTAAGCAGGAAGTGATGGAAACTTTCTTTACAAACAGTATTTGGCGTCACCATAGCATAGAAATCAGTAAAAAACCAGGACTTTTTATTATTGATGGCGACAAACAAATTTGTGTCTGTGACAAAAACAAGAAAAAACGTAAAGAACAAGGTATCTACTATGCACGCTACAACGCAGAAGTAGGTAGAGATAACGATATTCCTATTTGGATGTTCGGTTTCCTTTATTAACTAAATAATCGACAATTGAATTTTAACTTTTATATAATATCAATACGTATATGACAAAAGATAAAAAATTTATGACTTGTGATGGCAATGAAGCAGCCGCACATATCGCGTATATGTTTTCAGAGTTAGTTGCAATATACCCAA
>JAQVXN010000403.1 GCA_028709135.1 Bacteroidaceae bacterium
TTTTTATAAGATTCTGCAAAGCTACGTCATAATTACCTTTCACAGTCACAAGCTTAGGAGCTACAGCATTATATGCCACATCATTAGCATCAGCTTTCGTAATATTTGCACTTAAATCTAATATCGCTTTCGATATCTTTGAATTAAAAAGTGCAATAATACTATCGCTACAAACTATTCCGGCTGTACCTTTTGCATAGGCATCATCTGCGTTTATTTTGAATGTGGCTATGTCTGTACTATCAGCCTTAAAAATTGAAGTATACTTTGTTTTTGAATAGGCGGAGGAATTAGCTAATTGTGTTTTTAATATATTTAAGCTTGCGCTTTGAGTATTGTAGGCTGCAATTGCATTGCTGTAAGCCTTTGTGTTGTCTACTGCAGCATTTACCTTTAGACCTAAAGCCGTTATTTCTTTTCCTATTGTACAGCTATCAATCCCTTTATCACTGACTTTGTAAAGTTCAAAATTCTTATATACATCATAGGAAGTAGGCACATCGTTCTGAATGGTTTTTATTTCACCCCCGATTTTTGAAGCTTCATCCAATAGAGCTGCGTTTTTATCGGCACTATCATTGATTTTATTAGTTAGTTCTGCCACCTTAAATTCAAGTTGCTGCGCAACAGTAGCAAAATCGTTATAGATCAATGTAAGACCAAAACCACCCACGTTGTAACGGTTTCCATCCGTACTTTCAATTTTAATTGTTACAGTCGTTGGTGATGTCAATGTAAATATCCCATCCGTATAAACTTGATCATTGATTTTTATGCTTACATTTGCATCTTTTGTTTTTGTCGTCAGTTGATACTTACCTGGAACCAAGGTACCTATCGTTTGCGATATTGGAGTTCCATTAGGAGATATAAATACTCCTGCTGCCAATTCTAAATTGCCGTCCGACGTCCAATCTGTAGTGGCACCTGTCTTTATTTGTGCTGTCAAATCCGCATTAGCATAAGCTGCTGAAGCTGACGTAATAGCAAGTAAAGAAAGCATTACATTTTTTTTCATACTCTTCAAATTTAATTTTTTGATATATATATTATTTTATTCTCCGTTTATAAAGCTCAAACTGATAAAGTCCGATTTCTTTTTCTAAACACACTTGATAATATTCTTCTGGTCTTTTCTCTTTAAGTTGCGAATTTAGAGATAACTATCAACAAAAAAATACTATATAGGAGCACTTTCCGTGAACATTCCACTTTATTTCGTGAAAGCATGCAAAATGGAAATGAAGCCATTACTTTCCGTTATTTACGAACAACTAAACTTCTATGATTTTTCTAAGGATTTCTTTTTCACTCCATCCAAGAAATTACGCAGTACTAGCTTGGGTATACGTAAAGAGTAACTAGCACCTTTATTATCACATAGTTGTATAATCTGCTTCGTCACATTAATATGATAAACGTAATCCAGATTTACCATATATTTCCTACTGAAACGCATCAAATAAGTTTCTCCAACAACTTTTTCCTTAATAGCTTCTTCGACTTTGGATAAACAAAATGGAAGCATAAAATGGATGCCAGATGAATAATACACAATGGTATAATGATCGTCTGCTTCGAGATACATTACCATTTCCAAATCCAAAGCAAACATTTCACCATATATACCAAGAGATAATTTTGTTTTCATATTACGATTGAATTAATATTTAAATTGTTCCAATTGATAAAATTAAATGGCGGATTTAATTTTCCAACAGGTTATTGTAAGAAAAACCATACAGACAGATTTATCAATTAATTTTTTGACTTCCAGCTGTACAATTTCATGCATTCGTGCTATTTTTATACAAAAACAGAGAGTCATTTCTTTCAATTGAATCAATCTCGAAATAGAAACTATATAAATTCTATTCCTAGAATTATTGATTAAAATACCCTTGTTCTCTTTGCAGTAAACACTAAATTTTGTAAATATGACATCTAATTTGTTTATGCAACAGTTACCTCTTAAAAGTTTAATAGCTTTTAATGCTCTACAAACAAACGCGGTGGGTAATTCTGTGATCATTCTGTTATTACTTTTATAATTTGCTAACTCTTCTATTTCTATGATACCTTAAATGTCATTTCAATCACAAAATCTGTCTCTGTTTTATTCAATACAAATTCATCTTGTGCTTTTCCTTTCCTTTGATATTTACAAACTTTTTGCAAATTGCAAATTTATACATATAAAATAAGATGAGAACACAGCAAAAAACTATTTTCGTGAACATCATTGTTTTTTTCGCGAAACTATGATATATCCATACTATTCATGTAATTTTATTATAATTTCATACATCATTATGCGTTTTATATTACAAAGATAAACAAAATATTTTTCAAGTTCAAACTATTAAACTTCATTTTAGGATCAAACGTCTTCAATAATGAACCATTCGTATAAAAAGAAGGATCATTCGTATAAAAATAAATACAGTTACAAAACCAACTAAGATAAGAAGAATTTTTGATTAGAATTCCACAAAACATAGACTCATTCTTATTTGTGTAACTCATAGAATCGCAATTGAACTGTTCGTTCCCCGAACACGAGTTCTTTAAACATTTCTCTTTATTTTCCACTGATCAGTTTGCTCCATATTTTGAAATTATTGATCTGTACATTTACATGTTTTGCACGTGAAAAATATCAAAAAGTGCATTTCAAATTTCCAGGAAACAGTAAAAACAGGCTCAAAATAGCCTGTTTTTCTCGTTCAATTCATGACCAATTTGCTTTTTGGCTCAAAAAGACCCCAAAATGGACGA
>JAQVXN010000404.1 GCA_028709135.1 Bacteroidaceae bacterium
GATGGTCAATGCCGGACAGAGTTACAGTTGTGGGGTAGAGGCCTCTCTTCGCGGACAGTCTTTTAATAATCATCTTGACTGGGCTTTTACGTATGGTTTTACGCATGCTGCTTTTAAAGACTACAAGGATAGTGTAAAGGTGAATG
The DNA here is from genome assembly GCA_028709135.1 of Bacteroidaceae bacterium. Classification (GTDB taxonomy): domain Bacteria; phylum Bacteroidota; class Bacteroidia; order Bacteroidales; family Bacteroidaceae; genus UBA6382. Next base: position 147 of record JAQVXN010000404.1, read on the forward strand.
GAACATACCAACCTATAGACTACAATAAGAAGAAAGTACCTTATGTGCCGATGAATACTTTCTCAGCACGGGCTGACTATCATTTCGACTTGTCGGCCGGCAAACTTCAAGCTATCATCATAGGAGCTAATGTTTATGGTCAGGGTAAAACCTATTGGGACGAAAGTAATACCTATTCGCAGAAGTTCTATGCAGTGTTGGGAGCTCATGCCGATGCCGACTTCGGTTTTATGAAACTGAGTTTCTGGGGACGCAATCTTACAGATACCAAGTTTAATACCTTCTCTTTTCAAAGTGCAGCTTCCGGGCAGAACCTGACTTTTGCCCAGCGCGGAAATGGTATCCAGTATGGAGTTGATTTGAAATTCCATTTTTAATCCTTTGAAGTTCTCTATTGGCGTTCTTAAACGCTGATCGATCTATATATTTACTGTTTGATCAAAAGCCGTATACGATATTTGTGTACGGCTTTTTTATATTTATCCGATTTATTGGTCTACCTGAAAATAAGGTAGATAGATTAAAATCTTTTTGATATCTTAAATGACATAAATATACAATAATATATTAATTTTTACAGTAAAATAGTATTAATTTGCAAAATAATGAATACCAAATGTGATATTTTTGAATTATTTGTGTATCTTTGTCAAAGATAATAACTAAAAAGCAGATATGATGTTGGATATTGAGATGATCAGAGATTTCTATGCGTCGTATGCCGATAGAGTGGATAAAGCTAGAACGGTATTACAGCATCCATTAACGTATGTAGAGAAAGTATTATATTCCCATCTTTATAATTTCGATCAGCTGAAGCCTTTTAAACGAGGAGAAGAATATGTCGATTTTCGTCCTGATCGTGTAGCCATGCAAGATGCTACTGCGCAGATGGCTCTTCTTCAGTTTATGAATGCCGGTAAAAGCGAAGTAGCTGTTCCAACATCAGTTCATTGTGATCATCTGATCCGTGCCGACGTCGGTGCTACTCAGGATTTATCAGCAGCCCGCATTACGAATAAAGAAGTGTATGATTTTCTGGCTTCAGCCGCTCATAAATATCATATTGGTTTTTGGGCTCCGGGTGCTGGAATTATCCATCAGGTAGTGCTTGAGAACTATGCTTTTCCCGGAGGAATGATGCTGGGTACTGATTCCCATACTCCAAATGCTGGTGGTCTGGGAATGGTTGCTATAGGTGTCGGTGGTGCAGATGCGGTTGATGTCCTCACGGGGCAGCCATGGGAATTGAGGATGCCACGTCTTATCGGAGTACATCTTACAGGCAGACTGTCGGGTTGGGCATCTCCTAAAGATGTGATATTGAAAATATTGGGTATTCTGACCGTAAAAGGTGGGACTAATGCTATCCTTGAGTATTTTGGAGAAGGTGTAAAGACTTTGTCTACTACGGGGAAGGCTACTATTTGCAATATGGGAGCCGAGCTGGGGGCTACTTGTAGTATATTCCCGTTTGATGAGAATGCTGATGAATATCTCTGTCAAACAGACAGGTGTGACCTTTCTAAACTGGCCCGACAAAATGCAATGGAACTTTGTGCTGACAAAGAAGTGGTGGAACACCCGGAGAAATGGTATGATCAAGTTCTGGAGATCGATCTCGATCAAATAGAGCCCTATCTGAATGGGCCGTTTACACCGGATGCAGCTACACCAATCAGCCAGATGAAAGTCAAAGGCCCTGTTAATGACTATCCGATGAAAGTAGAAGTGGGATTGGTCGGGAGTTGTACAAACTCAAGTTATCAGGATCTCGCACGTGCAGCAAGTGTGGCTCGTCAGGCAGTAGAAAAGAACATTCCAGTAAAAGCCCAGTTGATTATCAACCCGGGTTCAGAACAGATCAGATGTACTGCTGAGCGTGATGGCCTTCTTGAAGATTTTCGGAAGATAGGGGCTGTAATCATGACAAATGCTTGTGGTCCTTGTATCGGGCAGTGGAAACGCCATACGGATGATCCTGTACGAAAAAATACAATCGTTACCTCTTTTAATCGGAACTTCCGTAGACGTGCTGACCAGAACCCGAATACCTTTGCGTTTATCGGCAGTCCGGAAATGACTATCGCACTATCTATTGCCGGAAGGCTGGATTTCAATCCGATGACAGATACTTTGCGGGATAAGGATGGAAATAACGTCAAACTTGATGAACCGAATGGTCCCACTTTTCCTTCAAAAGGATTTATTACAAAACTTCATCCTGAGAAAAGAGGACTTCAGGTATTGGAAGAGGAACATTTATTCAATCCTCCTTCAAAAAGTGGTGAGGATGTGGAAGTCGTTATATCACCTTCTTCTCAACGTCTGCAAAAACTTGAACCTTTTGCTCCGTGGGACGGAAAAGATTATAACAATATGCCATTATTGATTAAGACAAAGGGAAAATGTACGACGGATCATATTTCTATGGCGGGCCCGTGGCTGAAGTACCGGGGACATCTGGAGAATATCTCTAAAAATCTTCTTATGGGTGCTGTAAATGCGTTCAATGGCGAAAGTAATCAGGTAAAGGACCAGTTGGATGGTCAATATAAGGAGGTTTCCGTTGCTGCACGGGACTATAAACGAGAAGGCCTGGATTCAATTGTTGTTGCTGAAGACAAT
>JAQVXN010000405.1 GCA_028709135.1 Bacteroidaceae bacterium
TGCAAGAAGTTGCGCAAACAGCTACCTATTATATAGAGGGCCTGAATAATTACCAAATGATATCTGACGGTTTGAATCAGATGAGTATGGCAGCATATTTGAGTCAATGGACCACGATAGGAGCCTCAGGAGCTTGTTATGCTATTCTACTGGGTTTCGGCATGACTTTTCCTAATGAACGGATATTGCTGCTTATTCCTCCCATACCTCTGAAAGCCAAATATTTTGTTATTGGATATATTGTTATAGAATTGGTGTCTGCTTTTGGCTCTCAAGGTGACAGCGTGGCTCACTTTGCCCATTTGGGAGGTATGCTTTTTGGGTGGATAATCATTCGTTATTGGCGTCATCATGATGGCAAACAGAAAAGCGGGTTTACATCGTGGGAAGAATACAAACCCCAACAAGATGCATTTGGCAATCGTTTGCGTAACAAGTGGAACGAAATATTTGGGAAGAAAAAAGACAAAGATCGTAATAACTTCGACGATCGCACAGATGACTATGATTTTAATGCGCGGCGTCAAGCTGAACAAAAAGAGGTAGATAGACTTTTAGAGAAAATAAAACGTTCCGGTTACGACAGCCTGACAGAAGAAGAAAAACGCAAGCTTTTCGATGCCGGAAAGAAATAAGCACTATGTTTAAAGCAACACAAACAGCTTTCATTTTGATACTTGCGGGAGCTAATGTGGCAAGTGTCGGCTTGATGTTGCTTTGTGCTCTTTCTCAAACTGTCAATCCTTCTATATTTAGCCCTTTGGTGGCTTTTGGACTTACTTTCCCGATTTATTTGTTTGTTAATGTGGCTTTCCTGATTTTCTGGGCGGTGTTTAGTGCCAGATATATTTGGATCAGCGTTATAGGTTTGGTGATAAGTTTTACCTCCGTACGTGCTTACTGTCCTGTTAATATTCCAAATCCTCATCCACGAGGTTGCATCAAGGTGATGAGTTATAACGTAAAACGTTTTTCTGCCGGTGAAACGAGAATGAATAATCACTACAATGAAATTCTGGCTTATTTAAAAAAGTCGGATGCAGATATTGTTTGTCTTCAAGAGAGTTCGATCCCCCCAGACATTTTTGGGCAAGGACTTGATAATGTGTTGAAACGATGGGCCTATCATGATTCTCTGACAATGGGAAAAGAGAATGTGAATGACAACACCATAAGTATTTATTCTCGTTTTCCTATCATCAGACGTACTAGAATAAAGTTTTATTCACCTGTTCACGGCAGTATGGCTTATACATTAAAAATAGGAGCAGATACGATTATTGTGATTAACAACCATTTTGTTTCGAACGCCATATCGGATTTGGATAAAAGCATGTATAAGAATATGGTGGAAAAGCCAGGTGACATGAGTATGAAAACGGATATACATTATTTGGTTGGCAAGATAGGGCGAGCCGGAGTAAAACGTGCTGAGCAGGCCGATTCCGTGGCTGCATTTATTAATCGTCATCCCAAGTGCCCTATTATTCTTTGTGGTGATTTTAATGATTCTCCGATTTCATATGTGCATTATCGTTTAACCCGGAAACTGAAAGATGCTTATGTGACTTCTGCTTTTGGTCCTGGAATTTCATATCATGAAGCGGGAATGTATTTTCGCTTGGACAATATATTATGCAGTGAGCATTGGCGCTCTTACAATGCTGCTGTGGATTCCCATATTTCTGCATCAGATCATTATCCTATTTCTTGCTACCTTAAATTAAAAGATAAGCAATAAGATTTTAACAATTTGAGAGAGCTTATATATTGAATAAAAAAACGCTGAAAGTGGAACTTTTAGTAGAAATATAATCTTTAAAGGGTCTTTAAGTAGGAAAAAATTCCTATATTTGCACGCTTAATATGTGCAAAAGTCGATAATTCAAAAAATTAATAGTCAATAAAAATGCAAAACAAAGGATTTGTAAAAGTATTTGCTGTAGCGCTGATACTTATTTGCATCTACTACTTGTCGTTCTCTTTCGTGTCACGTCATTATGAAAATAAGGCTGCTGGGATGGGGGCTAAAGCTGGGGAGCTCTATTTGGACTCCATCAAGAACGAACGGGTATGGTTGGGTGCCTATACGTTGAAGCAATGCCAGGAAATGCAAATTGGTCTTGGATTGGACCTCAAAGGCGGCATGAACGTTATCTTGGAAGTTTCAGTGCCTGATGTAGTTAAAACTTTGGCTGATCATTCTCAGGATGCCAACTTTGTGAAAGCTGTCAATCAGGCAGCAGGCGAAGCTGCAAAAAGCCAATCTGATTACATCACGTTATTTGTAAAGGATTTTCAGGCGTTATCCGGCAAAGACAAACTGTGTACAATATTTGCAACACAGCAGTTAAAAGGAAAAGTGACTACCCGAAGTACGGATTCGGAAATTGAAGGCGTTTTGCGCACAGAAGTTAAGTCTGCTGTTGATAATTCCTATAATGTCATTCGTACTCGTATTGACCAATTTGGTGTTGCTCAGCCTAATATTCAAACGCTGGCAGGCCAAATGGGTAGAATTATGGTTGAAATGCCTGGCATTAAGGAACCCGATCGTATTCGCAAACTTTTGCAAGGAAGTGCTAACTTGGAATTTTGGGAGACGTATGATGCGTCTGTTATAGTTCCTGAGTTATCTTCGCTAGATACGAAATTGGCTGCAGCGAACAGTGGAAAAGATTCTACAACTGCTGCTGATTCCACAAAACAAACTAAAAAAGCAGCCACGAAAGATGCTCTAAAAGCCAAAGCCAGCGAAGCACAGGCTAAA
>JAQVXN010000406.1 GCA_028709135.1 Bacteroidaceae bacterium
AGGAACATTGCCGAGCATTTTGGAAATATCCTCATGCGCGCAGAACTCACAGCCGTTATCGGTTGTTATGGTCCGAACACCCATTCCTCGGAAAGGGAACAAGAGTCTGGCAACGACCTTAGCCAAGGCTTTTGCATTTTTTCCCTCCGGCAGTTTCTCCATGAGCAGATTGTTTGTGGAACGTTCTATGAGAGTAACGATGGCCCCTTTGTTGTTCTTGCTAATAATAGTATCCATCTCCCAGTCTCCGAAGCGTTTTCCGTCAGCTTCAGGTGGTCTGTCGTGTATGCTGATTCTGTTGGGAATGTTCTTGACCTTGGTGGTATGATCCGGTCTTCCATGCCTGTTGTATTTCATCTGATGGCGGCAGTTCTTTTTGAGTTCCCCAATTTTGTCTGCCCGTACATATTGATAGATGAGTTCATGGGAGATTCTTTTGCCATCAAGTGCCATAGAGCCCGAAATCTGCATGGGAGACCATTGGTCTCTTCTGAGGTGTTCCAACGCTTCCCAAATGATTATCTCATCCTTTTTGCTGTTGCTCGTCGTACGACGACGGCGTTCTTCTGACTTCTCCTGAGCCTGCTTCCACAGATAATGACCTTTAGCTGTGGAATTGCGCTTGAGTTCACGACTCAGAGTGGACTGGCTTATTTTTACCAACTCCGCTAGCTCTTTTCTTGATGTTTTCTTTTGGAGTAAGACGAATATTTGCGATCTTTGCTCCGAGGTTAATTGTTTATACATGACAATACAAAATTAATTAATCTTAGGGAGATTTCGGTCTCCCTTCTTCATTTATGTATTGCTCATTGACGCTCACGGGGGCTGTCTGCCCCCTGCCGCTTAGCTTCCCCCGAGTGTTTTCATGTTTTTAAAACAACTTTTTTGCACTTCGTTCTTGAATCTAGGCTGACATCAAAAGGCAAACATGTTAGAACTCTGTGTGTGGACAACCATAAGAATGCGGTACATTAACATGTAGGTCACATGATCTTCATTTTTCTTTTACTGTCGGAAAAACGCTTTTCAATGGCAGTTTTGAAGATTGAAATGACGTCCATCAATTGTTAATTTACCGTTTTTGGAGTGTTAAAAACATCAAAAACACAGTTTTAAGCTTGACGTAATCGTCCAAAATGGTCGAAAAACGCCCTTTTTTTGAGGTCAATTTCATATACTATTGGCACTTTTGCTCAAAAAGGGCCAAAAAATGAAGAAATGGCCTTTTGAGCAGTTAAAATGCAAACTACACATTTACAGTAGCATACGAGCATTTTCCCTTGTAGATTTACAATATTTAAGAATTTACGTGGCACTGGTGGCACTGATGTGGCACTGTCTTAAATTCCTCATTGAAAAACAGTTAGACATAAAAGTGCCACGTGCCACGTGTTTTTTAAAAATCCTGGTAGGAATTTCATGATGATGTTAATTGAATTTCAAGTTTCTTTCTGTGTGATCACAAGTTGGGATTCGAAAAAACTGTGAGGGCATTTGTCAAAACTGTGACAAACATATTTTTTACAAAGTCGTAGTTTGTGTACAGGTTCTTGGAATCCAAAGAAGAACCTTGTCAAAATGCTTATAAGGTTCACGCGCGTACCTTAAAATAATAGCATGCATGTCTGAACCCGTGAGAAGAGAAGTTCAAAATACCTTTATAAAAGATAGGATGATAGCAAGATATTTATGCATTTTATAATTGAAAATCAGAAGAATACGGCTACCCTAAGGACGGTAGACGAAGACACCCTCATTTTTTGCATGATAGCTGAATCTAAGGTAGAATATAAAAAATTATGTCTCTATTTCTGTTATCGTTGTTTGCTACTTCTTTAACAATCAGTTGCAAGAGCTCTCTGAATATGAAATCGGTACGACAACTCAAATGCACTTTCTTCTAATTCCTTATCCTGAACTCAAGTAATTATGATGACGTTATAAAAACAGAATTTCATTATGAATAAATCTGATCTTTTATTATCTTCCTGTTTTTCTAGTTGGAGTTATTTGAGCAGTTGCCATTATTGTATAAGAGTTCTGTTTAAAACGTTTTTGACTTGGTTTTATTTAGTAGACAATAAATTTTTTGTATGTAATAATTTGTATAGTATAGAACAAATATCTATATTTGTCCTTTGAAAAACACAATCGTGATTAAAACATTAATTTTAAAAGAAAATTAATATGAGAAAATTTTTTTATTTTATTGCGCTACTGTTCGCAATCAGTGCAAATTGGAACATTTCCCTCGCTGCTTCTTCTAAAGTTGTCCATGTGGTAAATGACGATGGAGGCATCTACACGTATGATCCAGATGCCGGTATGGTTACTACGGCTTCTCAATTTTCTGCCAACTCTATAGAAGTAGGAGATGGTGGAGGTTTGGCTGCATTAATCGATGGAACAACACAATGGTTTCATTCTGGCTACAATACAAGTAGCGGAAGTACACTGCCTGATGCAGATCATTATCTGCAAGTCGACATTTCAAATTCGCCGACTCAACAGATTATTTTTGTATTTACGGGACGTGCAGGTGGTGCTCATGATACATGGGACGATGTAGATATTTACTGCACAAATGATTCCTCTGTCCATGATTCTTGGAAATTGGTGAAATCAATGACAAATATAGTGGATGGCGACGAAAGTGGTACTCACTATGTATCTCCAATGATAGACTTGGGTGCCGCATACAAATATGTTCGTTTTGTCGTGAGAAAAACCACTTCACTGCGTCAGGAAGATACCTACAAGCGCT
>JAQVXN010000407.1 GCA_028709135.1 Bacteroidaceae bacterium
CAGAAGAAATGTTACGAAAGCATACGGAATATCGGAGATCTAAACTTTATCAGCGTATTCAAGATGATTTACGCGATTTTTTAACGCATATTGAAAATAATAAGCCCAATGAACCGATCTTGACAACCCATGAGCAAAATTCTGCCAAGATGTGGCATCCAAACCCTTTTAATAAATATAAACCGCGTTATAAGAATTAGAAATCGTCATTTCTGATTAAACAAAATAGGAGGAACTTTTATCACTCAAAAAATCGGTTCAGTCTGTAAAGTTATGGACTTAACAAATTGTTTCTTTTGAATGATCTATAAAACATCACTTTTGTTTCGTGCAAAGAAAACCATCAACTATAAGGCTATCCTGTTCAGGTTGTTATCAAAAGGTCTGCTTGACTATTTTGATTTTACTGATTATTCAGGGCTCAGGACCTAAAATAAACTCGTTGCTTTCAAAGAATTGATTTGATCGTGTTTCCCCAATTTTTACTTGCTCAATCAAAGTTGGTGACGCACTGCGTCACAAAAGAAACGCAGTGCGTCATGAAAGAAACGCGTCGCGTCACAAAAGAAACGCACCGCGTCACAAAGAATGCGAAGTAACTTTTCATTTAGAACATCATATTCTGATAGAATTTCAGCCAAATAAAGAAAAGTATCAAGAGTCTCAAAGACCCTGCGAGCTAAAATGTTTCTGCCTCTTTAAAGTCTTGACTAATAAATGCTTCCGTTAAAAACAAGAAATGTAATTAAAGCATTTAAAATTCGCTGCTGTCAGATTCATGCCGAGGTCATTGGAATCTGTTTTTACCAAAATATAATGCTATACAAATCCATACGTTTTCTGAGCTGGATTTTACTTTAGTTATCTTGAAAATGATTAATCAACTTCTGAAGGAAGTATTTAAATGAGTGATTCCTGATAAGTGTCATTTCTTAAATCCACAAGTTTACCGACTGAACCAAAAAAGCTAGAACCTTATTTTTTCGGAATTTTTTTCGTTGTAGAGACCCTTGAGGTTGCAGTTATTGTTGCAGGCTTATAATACTTGGCTTTAATTGAAGCTAAATTCTTGTTGATATTTGCAATACGAGTTTCATCACTGGGATGAGAACTCATTAATTCTGGAATAGAGGCCGTCCCGCTAGCTGACATCTTTTTCCAAAAGCCAATGGCAACATCTGGATTATAGCCAGCCATACTCATGAGAATCAATCCCATATAATCGGCTTCACTTTCTTGTTTCCGAGAAAAAGGAAGCATAACACCATATTGTGTGCCAAGTCCGAAAACTTCTCCGGCAACTGATTGTACGGCTTCGCTTTTATTAGCCAGTGCAGAGCCAAGAATATTTGAGCCATATTGTGCTATGATTTGCTGGCTCATACGTTCGTTGCTATGTTTGGCTACGGCGTGAGCCACTTCGTGTCCCAATACTACAGCGAGTTCATCATCGGAAGAAATGATTTTCATAAGACCTTCATAAACCACAATTTTTCCACCCGGCATGCAAAATGCATTTAATTCATCGCTTTTTACAAGATTGAATTCCCATGAAAAATTACTGATTTCATTGGAGGCGTTATTTTCTCTCAAATATTGTTCTGTAGCTGCTGCGATACGTTTACCAACGCGTGTAACAATTTCACTCTGAGTTTTATTATTTGAAATAGTTGCTTTGCTGATGTAACTTTTGTATTCAGTTAGACTAGAGGAGAGCACTTCTTCATCCGAGACCAAGTTCAGTTGCTTTCGTCCCGTAATTGGCACACTACTGCAACTATAAAGTAAGGAAATTGTCACTAAAAATAAGATTAAATACTTCTTCATTTTTTATAATACTATTCTGTTTCTATAATATGATTCTCTCTGGTAGTAATTAGATATAGTCGTCCACCGTATCGTTAATAAAATCCACAAATGGCTTCATCAACTTAAAGCGCCTGATGATTTCGTCCATCCAATTGTTTCCTTCAAAAAATGAATCTTCTAAATTTGTACCGACACAATAATTCCTGCACTTGATGTATTCTGGATGAGTGAAATCCTTAGGCATTCCGCGCGGAATTGTTTTCAGTGGGTCATAAGTTACTTTAGAATATAGATTTTTGAATATGGGGTCTTCAACTATTTGTGTAAAGGTCTGTTCTTGATCAACAATGGTTTGTCTTACAACATTTAAAATTTTTGTTGGCAACCACCAGCATCCGCCTCCCAACATGCTTTCATTTGGTTGCAAATGAAAATAATATCCTCCATGTAGGGAGTTCTTACCTCGCGAATTAATAAAACAGCCAAAGTGTCGTTTGTAGGGCGATTTATCTTGAGAGAAACGTACATCGCGATAAATTCTATAAATGCAGTCGTTTGGGGTAAGATTTTTGACAGAATTGTCAAATGCTCCGATACGAACAATTAGGTCGTTTGTAAGTTCATCAAAAGCTTTTTTGGCTTCTTCATAGCGAACTTTATTTTCCTGAAACCATGGGCGCTCATTGTGCAGAGCCAAATCTTTCAGAAAATCCATGATTAATGGTAATTGATAGTTTTTTTCCATGTGTTTTATTTGATCATTAAATTCCCATTTACAAGTTGAATGTGATAAGTCTTTCCTTTTTGTGTTTGAAGAGCTTTTACAGCGTGCCCGTATCTTATGGTGCAAAATGCACCACAATGGGAGGTTATTTGTGCTTTTTGCATTTTTCCATCTTTCCATTGAATGTCAACCGTAAAATTACCTCTCGCTTTTAACCCTGTAATGCTGCCAT
>JAQVXN010000408.1 GCA_028709135.1 Bacteroidaceae bacterium
GGAGCCTACAGAGGTCCCTCCAAATTTCAATACTTTCATTTTGTTTTGTTTTTTGTTTAGTAGAAATGATGTCTTCCTAAACAATAGGAAGTCGTTATAATTGGAAAAATAAGTTCAAAATTCAGCCCCTCACGGGCATGAGGCCTACTTCACGAGTAAATAACGTGATAGTTCGGTGATGACTATTTTTCCAGTACATTTTCTTCTAAAAATATGCAGCAAAATTAAGCATAAAATTCCATACGACCATATTTTCGAGGCAAAAAGCGCTTTTTCTGCTGCTGGGCATCTTTACTTTTCGCGAGATGACGGATGTTGAGGGCAATTATAAAGAAACAATATAACGAGGGAGTAATCAGGTTATATGGAATGTTTTAGTTTTGAAGGAGTAATATAATAAGTATTTGTGCGATTAGTGAGTAGTTCTATTTGTCGAATAATAATAGATTCCATCACGCAAAAACCTTCTGAATTAGGGTGGCACCCGTCGTTGGTAAATTCAGGCCGCATACTGTTGTCTGGCAGGGCCATTGCAGTATGATAATCAGCAAAAGGTAGATGACGTTGTCTTGATAAAGAGCGAAGGCAGGCGTTCAAACAAACTATTTTCTCAGAGAGATTTGGAATATGTGGAGCCCATGGAATGGCAACGCAAGGTATAAGAGCAGATATAATTATTCTGGCGCCGGAAAGAAAGGCTTCGTCGCACATCGCTGTAATGTTGTGAATAATCTTGGATTCGACGTTTATATTTTGAGGTTCTGTGAAATCGTTGATGCCACAGAGTAAGGCAATAATGGGAATAGCTCCGTCAGTGGCATCAGTTTGAAAACGTTGTAAAATGTTTTGACTTGTTTCACCGCAAACGCCGTGTACTAAAAAATTGTTACGTTGAAAAAAGTCAGGATGCTCACAACACCAATATTCTGTGATGCTGTCACCAACAAAAACCACTTCAGGACGTGGCGTTTTGTGCAATGAAAATTCAGAATGATCGCCGGGAAAGTATTTTTTACCCATATTTTGAACAGAGTAAAAGGGATGAAGTTTCTCGTTTTTCTTTGACGGCATAGATGGAATGTTATTTTAGGATTTTCTCTTCGTTAATATAGCGTAATTGTTGTTCAAGGACTTCTGTTTTTTTCATAATGAAACCATATTCGGCGGCGCTGCGTATGGGGTTGCTATACATATATTGTATTTCCATTTGTTGTTGGCGCTCGTAGTCAAGTAGCATACTGGGACTGTAAGGTTTCATGCTGTCTGTGGATTTAATCATTTCAGATGCAAAAGAAACTGGAATATTTGCTCCACAGGCATTGGCGGCATCAATCACTTCGGACATGAGGTCCGTGAGTAGTTGGCGAGTATTAGGTTGCGCATTGAGTTTGTCGGTTTGTGAGTGGAGAACAACAGACAGGCCATTATATGGAATGTTCCATACTAGTTTGCGCCATCGTGCTGTGAGTAAACTGTCGGCAATTCTTACGGGAACGCCTGCTGAAATAAAGTCGTGAGCGACTTCTTCCATTTGTCCGGATGATGTATTTCTAAAATTGGCTATGGTGAGTGCGCCATAATCCAAATGATTGATATGTCCCGGACCGATTTTGTTAGAGCAGATAAATGCCATGGCTCCTACAATGCCATTGTCTGGAAAATAGGTTGAGAGGTCGGACTCCATACCGAGGCCGTTCTGAATCATAATGATACACGTACCTGCTTTAATGATAGGTTGCAGCAAGTCTGGGAGTATATGGTTTTGTGTCGTTTTCAAACAAACTAAGATAACGTCGCACGGAGGCATATTTGTTGTGCTACGATAAGCGTTGATAGGCAAAATATTAAAATTGCCATTTACGGAATCAACGCAGAGCCCGTTTTTAGCAGCGTGCTCATAGTCCTTGTGGAAAAGGAAGTGAACATCATGACCGGCGTTGGCCAGTTTTCCCCCATAAAAACCGCCGATGGCACCACTACCAATGACGGCGTATTTTAAATTTCTCATGTTATTTATTAATAGTATCCGTTTGAAAAGCCGGATTTATCTTAAATTTCTTTGAATAATAGCCATAATCATAATATCGGTCGCGCGAAAAGAGGCGCCCATTGATTTTGACGGTATGTCCGTTGTAAAGGTCATAATCCCAGATCCATCGACTTCCATCGTTAAAAATAATGTTTATAAGATGTTTGTCTACAAACCAAGTAAAGCGATCTTGTGAGATACCGTGGTAATAGCTATCCTCGGTACAGAGCCCGGAGTGATTGCTATAAAAATCAATGCAGATCAGGTCGTAACTGTCATCAATGCTCCACCATTTGCCAGTAAGCACATTCTCATCCCAATTATCACCATCGTCGCAGCTCGTGAGCTGCATGCAGAAACAGAGCATGAAGATAAAAGTTATGATGTGAAACTTTGTTTTCATTATAATGTTCATTAATGTTGTTGCAAAGGTACGAAAAAAAATTATTCATATCACGTAAAAGATCGTGCTGTATTAAGTTCAATGTCTAGTATTTTTTGAGAAAATAATGCGATTTACTTAAATAACTGTTGTTTGAAACCATTGGTCTTGTTCAAAAAGAATGATTTTCCAATTTGTTAATTGTATTTGTTTGTTTTTTTACATGCGCAAGGCTTGTTTCTTCGTGAATGTTGTAATTTTGCGCCGAAATTATACAACCTAGTAAAAAAGGCAATAGGTCTTTCCGCGGTATGTTGTTTTCACTGGTAGTTTTACCAAGTTTAAACAGACA
>JAQVXN010000409.1 GCA_028709135.1 Bacteroidaceae bacterium
CAGCAGAGCGCGTATCACAACTTACTTCCGCATCTATGATATTATGGAATGTGAAGGAATCATTCGCATCGACTATATTTTGAGTGGTGAAAAAGATCATGAGAAAATCAATTTGCTCGAAATTAATACCACTCCAGGTATGACTGCCACAAGTTTTATTCCCCAGCAGGTTTGTGCCGCCGGTCTCAAAATGAGTGACGTTCTTACTGATATCATTGAAAATAAATTTAACTGACATGACCATTCCTTCTGTATTTGACGATATACGTCCCTACAAGCCCGAAGAAATGTCCGGCATTATTGATGCACTCCACAAAGACGAAAGGTTTCGCTCCGTTGTGACTCAAATTATGCCTGGCGTCCCATTTGAGAGTATCATAGCCAAGGCACACACCTGTAAAACAGCCCTTGATTTTCAAAAAATTTTTCTTTATCCAATACTACAAGAAAACATGCAGCAATATACGGATGGAGCTGATATGGATGCTAACAGTTTGGACAAGAACAAAAATTATACTTTCGTTTCTAACCATCGTGATATCGTACTTGACTCCGCATATCTCAGTAAGCTGATGTTGGACTGCGGCTTTAATAATACGGTAGAAATCGCCATCGGAGACAATCTGCTCGTTTATCCATGGATAGAACACATTGTAAGACTTAACAAATCTTTTATTGTGAAGCGTTCTCTGACCATACGTCAACAATTTGTGGCCAGCAAACAACTTAGCGATTATATTCACTTTGCTATTTCCGAAAAGTCTGAAAACATATGGATTGCTCAACGAGAAGGACGCGCTAAAGATTCTAACGATTGTACACAGCTCTCCATCCTCAAAATGATGTCTCTGGGAGGAACTGGAAATATCACAGAAAAATTGAAACAGCTTCATATTGTACCTCTGAGCATCTCTTATGAATTTGACCCCTGCGATTTTCTCAAAGCCAAAGAATTGCAACAAAAAAGGGACAATCCGAATTTTCATAAAACTCATGAAGATGACGTGATCAGTATGCGAACAGGTATACTCGGCTATAAGGGACATGTTCACTACCAAGCTGCAGCCTGCATTGACAGCTGGCTAGACAAACTACCTTCAGACAAAACTAAAAATGAACTTTTCCCAGACATTGCCACACACATTGATCATGAAATCCATAGCCACTACCGTCTCTACGCAAACAACTATATCGCGTACGACCGCTTTACAGAAGGTTCTCGATTTGATCAACTCTACACTGCACATGAAAAAGAACGCTTTGACAAGTACATTGTAGACCAAATTTCAAAAATCGATTTACCACACGCCGACCATGATTATTTGCAGCATATGCTTCTTACAATGTATGCCAATCCTCTGATCAATTACCTCAAAGCGGCGGAAACAAAAGAACAATGAAACCTCTCCATTTCGCCCTGTCTCTTATTTTGATCTTCGTCATTATCTCCTGCAGTAACGACGAAGATCATCAAGCTGCAAATTTCCAAATGGAATTTGCAGACCTACTCACAGACGCCTCCGGAGCAGCCTCAACGCTACTCACGGACAAGGGTGAAAAACTCCAGGTAGTCAACCCTATTAGAAATCTCTCACCGGACACAACCTTTCGATACGTTGTCATTTTTGTCCGTCAAACTAATGGAATCCGCATTTCGAGTTCAGCTCCTGTCCTGTGCGGCCAACCATCGTCATTCTACTATACACCCATATTCACAGATTCCGTACAATTACAAAGCATTTGGCGTAGCAGCCATTACATAAATCTTACGCTCCTTGTCTGGGGAAAAAACAAACGCCACACGTTTGGATTTGTTAACAGAGGCGTTACTACAGCTTCAGATGGCCATCATATTCTTCATCTTCAACTTTATCACAACTCAGATAGCGACATGCTGGCTTTTCCCCACACAAGCTACTTATCCTGTTCTCTCAAACCTTTCCAAACAACGTTCTCAACTGCGCGCGATTCAATTTATTTTGTCATCAACGAAATCGGGAAAGGTCCTGTTCAACACCGACTTGCATACTAATACACAACAGGCTATTTTTATAAATTACAACACACTCATTCTACTACTCATTAACAAAATGGAATCGCACTACAAATTTATAACAAAGGTAATCTCATAAATCCAGCTCCACATTTTTGTTTGGGTTTTCATCTAAAAACTTGCTAACAAAAAACCTTTTTATTAAATTTGCATTGAGAAAAAGTTTTTCTTCCTTTCGTGGTTGTTTTTAGGTTTTAGATGACGGTTATGATAACTATTCGGACCTTACGAAGCAGGGAGAAAATCACCTATTTTCCATAATTATCAAAAGTAAACTGATATTCGCCAACGCTGCAAAAAAGAAGAAGATGATGGAACAAGACAATGATAACAAAAAGAAAATTTATACGCGTCCTGATGACGCCATATTGCGTATGCAGTTAACAGAAGACCAATATGCCGTAACCCAATTAAACGCTACAGAACCTCCTTACTTTAATGACTATTGGGACGAAGAAAATGAAGGAATTTATGTTGACATTGTGACAGGCGAACCTTTGTTTCTTTCTACAGATAAATTTAGATCAGGCGGGTGGCCGTCGTTTTACAAGCCCATTAACAGAGGATCTCTTGTAGAAACTGAAGACCAATCGCAAACTGAAACCAGAATTGAAGTACATAGTCGTATTGGTGGTACCCATTTGGGACATGTTTTCCCAGATGGACCCATTGAACATGGCGGTTTACGTTATTGCATCAATAGTGCATCC
>JAQVXN010000410.1 GCA_028709135.1 Bacteroidaceae bacterium
TCTTCTTGTGTCATTTTACTAACATTTTTATGCTATTAAAAACAGCGATTAATACTATTTTATTGTGTTAAACCTTGACACAGTTGAAATGACGTCCTCAACATCTTACTCAAATAAAGTAACATTTTATCTTAAAAATCAGATTGCATCACGATAAATGATTTTGTATATTTGCAAAATTCTTTATAAAGAGTAACAATATGTTTAATTTATAATCTAAAAACAATGAAAGGTATTAAAAAATCATTCTTAGAAATGCTGATGTTTTGAATGACCAACAGATGAAAAGTATCTTTGGTGGAAGGAAGTGGTAGTTCTGGTTCCAGTTCTGGTTCTGGACACGATTACTGCAATGATATCTGTACAACAGATAGTAATTGTGGTGGTTCATGCACTCACTGTGTTAAAGTGCCCAAATATTAATATCATATTATTTTGTTTAGCAACATTTTTTTGTATATTTAAATGTAGAAACCTGCAAATTCATTATAATAATGTCTTTATCTTTTCCATCTTTGGCTATTATCTTTGTATAATTTACTAAATCTGCAGCATCTTTTGTTCAAACTCTCTGAAAAGATTAATTTGTCCGGGTTAAAAAACACATTTAACTCTCACGTTCTGATAAGTGTCGTTTAATTAATCCATTTCATGTATGGTATGGTGTGTTGATTTTCAAATATTTTCGGAATACCTCTGATAAGTCTGTCTTGGGACAATGGAGTGAGAACGCTTATTTCTAATACTTTTGCGGTATGCATGAATTTGTATCTAAAAACTATCCAATATGAAAAGACGAAATCTAATATTGTTATTTTTATTACAAGTCGTACTGTTGTCGTATGCAGCTCGGCCCGACAGCATCCGAATGACGGGTTTCGTATATGATTCTTTTACAAGAGAAGGAATTGCACAGGCGCGCCTAACTATTCTGAGACCTGATTCGAGTTTAGTTGGTATCGGACAGACATTTTCAAAAGTTCGGTACAGCCCCTATGAATATTATAATGCGGGAGAATACAAAATAGGAATACCTGAGGGTGGCAAATATTTGGTAAAAATCGAAAAGGATGGTTATCAGACTTGCTATACTCCAATAATTATACCTCAGCGCAAGCATGCAAAATGGGTACGTGATTGGAACGCGGATTTTCTTATCAGCAAGATGACTATTCATGAAGTGGCAGGATCGGCTGTTGTGAAGGCTACGAAGATAAAGATGATTCTGAAAGGGGACACAGTAGTTTTTAATGCTGATGCCTTCCAACTGAGCGAGGGCAGTATGTTGGACCAATTATTAAAAAGACTACCAGGAATGGAAATGAAAAAAGGCGGTGTGATTATTTACAATGGACAAGAGGTGCAGTCTTTGCTCGTAAATGGCAAAAAATTTTTTAATGGAAATGCGAAAATTGCCGTGGACAACCTACCAAGTTACATCGTCAACAAAATAAAAATTTATCGCAAGGAAGACGAGTCTAGTTATCTGTTGCAAAACAAGGCAGAAAAAGACAAAACGAAGAAACTGGTAGTTGATGTTAATTTAAAGAAGCAATATGATGAGGGGTGGATTTCAAACGCAGAAATCGGTGGTGGAACAAACAGGCGATATTCAGCCAAACTGTTTGAAATGCATTATACGAATCGTACACAGTTATATGTTTTTGTGAACATGAATAATCTGAATAAAAAAGAGAATGTCGGTGATGATGGAGCATGGATTTCAGACAGAATATCGGAAGGTGAAGTGAAAACAAATATGGGTGGAATAAACTTTAATTGGAACGCTAAAAAGAACAAAACACAATACAGTGGCAGTATGGAGGCCTCTCATGACCAAATCAACAATCAACAACTATCATCTAGTGAAACTTATTTATCAGGCGGGAACACTTTTCTTCGAAGCGACATGCACGAAACAAACAAACAAACTATGTGGAATTTTTTTCACGAGTTTCATTATCCAGGCAAAAAAGTATATTTGAGTGCTTACCACGGGCTAAATTATAATAGAGAGAGACATAATGGGTTTACTCGCAACCTTTTATTTGATGACAATCCATTGGATGGATATCGAGGGGCATCAATAGACAGTATTTTCCAGATGATAGGAAGTCAACGACTTGAAAAAATGCTCATAAATAGTGTAAGCGACCAAACTTCGTCCTTAAATAAGACATTGAATATCTGGGGAAATACCCGCATCATGCTTCATTCTCCTGTTTTTGGTAATGTTGTATGTGTTTACTTGAAAGGAGAATATAATCGAAAAGATATGGATTTATTTTCACATTATAATTTAAAGTCACTTCATGGTGAAAGTGAAGATTTCCGAAATCGTTATACGCTGCAACCAACCCGTAATTACTATTATCAGGGGCAATTAGATTATAATCTTGGTCTAAATGATCGTGTGAGTTTAAATTTACAATACCAATACAAACAATCTTATGATAAAGGAGATCGACAATTTTTCAGATTGGACAGTCTTTCTGGCTGGGACAATTCGGAAAGCCACAGTTTGGGAACATTGCCCTCAACTCGTGATTCCCTATTACTGTGCTTGGATTTTGAAAATACCTTTCACACCATAAAATTACAAAAAGAACATCAACTGGACGGTACGATTAATTTGGATATAAAGAAAGCGGGAACGCTATCAGTTTCATTCCCCTTACAAATGAATGAACATAAAATTAGCGATGACCGACAACAAAGACATCAAACGAAAAATAATCAAAAGACAGCATTAAATCCGCATTT
>JAQVXN010000034.1 GCA_028709135.1 Bacteroidaceae bacterium
GGTTGATATTGTGACTCTTCATTGTCCTCAAAAACCGGAAACGTTTCAAATGATTAACAAAAATACACTAGCTCTCATGAAGCCCTCCGCCATTTTAATCAACACTGCGCGCGGTGGTCTTGTAGACGAACTTGCCGTGGCCGACGCATTGCGTGAAAAGCGCTTAGGTGCTTTTGCCGCTGATGTTCTCAATGTGGAACCACCTCATCCTGATTGTCCTTTGTTGCAATCTCCACACGTTTATCTCACGCCTCATATTGCATGGGCTTCATTTGAAGCTCGTCATCGTTTGGTTCACATTTGTGAAGATAATATTCAAGCTTTTCTTACAGGCAAACCCATTAATGTCGTATCTTAGAATATGGTATGGCCTACCCTTTACCAATTTTTTGATTTTATAGGTACTATGGCTTTTGCCATTTCCGGTACGCGTTTGGCCTCGGCCAAGCGTTTCGATTGGTTTGGTGCATACGTCGTAGGTCTCACTACCGCTATTGGTGGAGGTACCTTGCGGGATGTTTTTCTGGGCGTGACTCCTTTTTGGATGACAAATCCCATTTATCTTATCTTTTCTGCTTTTGCTCTTTTCTGGGTCGTTATTTTTCGAAAACGTCTTGTAAAACAAAATAACACGTGGTTTTTGTTTGATACAATCGGTTTAGCCCTTTTCACCATTACCGGAATCGAAAAAACGCTCTCTCTGGGATTTCCCTATTGGGTAGCCATTATCATGGGCTCCATAACTGGAGCTGCCGGCGGAGTTTTACGTGACGTTCTGATTAATGAAGTACCTCTCATTTTCCGGAAAGAAATATATGCTATTGCATGCGTAGTTGGCGGACTCATTTTCTGTGGATGTAACTTTTTGGGAGCAAGTAGAGAAATTTCAGCAATAATTGGTGGCATCACAATCTTTGCAATTCGTATTTTAGCTGTAAAATTTCACATCAGTTTACCCACTCTAAAAGGAGAAGAAATAACATCTGATAAAGATAAACAAAAATAAACTTCTGCAAAAACAGCAACGATTAAAACAAATATTGTACTTTTGCAGACGTGAAAGGCTCCGTAGCTTAGCTGAATAGAGCGTCAGATTCCGGTTCTGAAGGTCCTGGGTTTGAATCCCAGCGGAGTCACAAATTTGATTATCCATTTATGAGGGGAAAACGAGTAGGAGAAAATTATTTTTTCAATTAATTAGATCCCATAAATTGAATCTTACGCTAGTTGTATTTACTCGGTTTGTAAATCATAGCATCTCCAATTACCTCTTGTTTGCTTGCGTTGGTCTATCATTGTTACTATGAATTATACTTCAGAAAGCTTCATTTTGATGTTCGCATTTGTAAAATCGGAGTTCAGTCGGTAAAGTTGGGGATTTAACAAATTGCGGTTATTAGGAATCGCCTATTTAATGCTTCCTTCGAAATTCATGACTTATTTCAAAATAATTAAAGTAGAATCCAGCTCAGAAAGAGTATGGATTCGTTTAGCATTAAGAATTTAGGTAACAACAAATCCTACTGAGCTTGCGCATCCATCTGACATCGCGAATTTTCAATGCTTCAATTACATGCCCTATTTTTAAACAGCATAGGTCCGGACTTTAACGAGGCAGAAACATTTTACTTCGCAGGGTCTTTGATACACTTGATACATTTCATTAATTGGGCTGAAATTCTATCAGAATATGGTGTTACAAATGAAATGTTACTTCTCATTCTATGTGACGCGGTGCGTTTCTTTTGTGACGCGACGCGTTTTTTTTGTGACGCACTGCGTTTCTTTTGTGACGCACTGCGTCACCAACTTTGATTGAGCATATAAAAATTTAGGAAACATGATCGAATCAATTCTTTGAAAGCAACGAGTTTATTTTACGACCTGAACCCTGGATCATCAGTAAAATCAAAATAGTCAAGCATGCCTTTAGGTAGGAACATGGACAGGATATCCTTATGTTTGTTCATGAATTCATCCTAAAAATCCCTGAAAACCTTGATTTTTTAGATTTGTTTTTCTATGGCATTATTTAAGTTTATCGGACATTGTAGGGTTTTGCTTAAGCCACTGACGTAAAAGTTCAAAAAATGCAGGAGCATCCAGAAGTTCTATACTCGGATCCAGGCGTTTCACTTCCTCCATTACCTCAACATGCCATTGAGGTTTCTTTAGGATGGTACGAAACCAATGGAAAGGAATTCCGCGATCGTGCACCCGATTCACAATAAGCTGTGCAGCTTTGCGTGGATCCTCATCATTTACATCATAATCTGAGCGCAAGACAGGCATATTCCCATGAAGCATAGCAAGAGGTGATTTTTGTGGTACGATGCCATTAGGACTAAACGATGCATAACAGTCCAAACCACGAGATGAAAGTGCGGGACCATCTCCATCAATGATAAATCCGGAAATAGAAAGTCCCCATTTACGATAATATTTACTGCAATGACGAGCCCAAGCATCGAGTCCGTCTGGTAGTCCGGACAATGGCCGTGGGGTTTGCAGCATTCCTGGCATCAAATATCCTGCACCATTATCAGCAGCTGCAAAATAATCATTTACAGTTGCAGTGCGTCGAAAATTATCAAGTACCATTGGAACCCGCTCCTGCAGAACAGGACTTACACACCACATTAACGGCAACTTCCCTCGCGCAGAATCTTCCCAAATATCACTAGTCCGTTGGTAAACCCAAGAAGAAGCATCATAATCACCAACATAAAAAATCATGTAATTCCGATTGGCAGTAACAACCAGGCCATTACGATCCGTCAATCCGCGTTCCTGTAATCTTTTTTTTGTTGTCCAATGCTGCGGATAATGTTTTTTTAATGGAAAATGTTGCCAAAAAGATGCATTAGCCAACGCACCATAACCTATTGCATCGGCATCCTCAAATGCATTATAAGCTCCTATTAGCGTTGAAAAGGTCCACTCTGTGGCAACATCTTCATGATGTCCTCCGGCATGCTTTGTATATTTATATGCCCAGGCAGGAAATCCACCAATATAGCAAAAACGCTTACCTCGATTGAGTCTATAAGCCTCGGAAAGCAATTCTTTCAGAGTTTGATAGTCCGTTCCAACTCTTTGTGAAGGTTCATCTGTAGCAGGCTCGTCAGGCCAAGGCGAAAGATCGAAAAAAAAGCCGCCTCGACTGACAAAGAAATCATGATTGGTTAATTGATGATGATTATAATTCGCACGTTCCGGCATGTCACGCCATTTCTGATCAATATAATAACCTGCATATTGAGCATTACAACGCCCTGTCTTCATATATTTCTCTATAAACCACAGATAGGGGTCATTTTTGATAGAGCCCGAAGAAGCGCGACTACAATTTGGTAAAAGTCCGTGTCCGGTAAAAAGAGATGTGCCGTCTGGATTTACAAGCCAAACTTTTACGTGAAGATGGAGACTGCCAGTTGTCAAGCGGGTATAGAGAGACGTGGGACGCGCATCATAACGAACAGCAATTAAATGCTCAATACCAGCTACGGCCGACGCCACATTGCTGGTAGAAGCCACGTTGGAATCATAAACTACAAGCCCCTTCACCTGATCAGCAAAATAATTTACAACTTGTTCCACAGAGTGGCATGTCAAGGTGTCGCGACCTGAAAGCCACTCTCCTTTACGACGATATTTTTGCCACCAGTAGGAGTCTATCTGGCGTGCACCATCTGTTACGTAATTGATATAGAGTTGTGGACGCTTCCGATTCACAACGCCTTGCAAAGTGCTGACAGTATGCATTTCGTCCCAAACCGAAAGCCTTTGGAGGCTATCACTATAATCCACAGTCAACAATTTACGCAAATCGAAATAGACAATTCGATTGCGCGCACTGATAGTTATACAACTTATTAAAAAAAACAAAAGCCAAAATAGCTTTTTCATAATTTCAGATTTTCAACGACAAAGTTAGAGCAATTTTGTAGAAAAACAAGATTTTGAAGTTGTGAAAATTCTGAATTAATGATCAAGTACCTAACCCCATTACTCTTTTTAAGCAGAATCGTGATGGACTTTATGTAAATCAAAATTCTTTTTCAAATCTGTAATCTCTAAATATCCAACCATTCTTTGTGTACGCTGTATATGATATTAAGAGTTTTATCGGACAGCCCTCTTTGCCAATAGGCAAACAAAATAAGATAATAAACGACAGTCCGTCGGCTATCGCCTCCGTCAGTGAATTACATTTTGTGGTTAAAAGATTTTCTATTTACGAAAAAATGAATGGAAACTGAACTCGCTAACTGCGTTTAGCTCTATATTGATTTTCCATAGCTTGTAGATTTGTTATATAGAAGAAATAATTCATAATCAATTATTTGAAAGCAATACTCGATGAACAGCTTGAAGTGCCTGTATTTTATTTCTGACAATCCCCCAATGACGAATTTGAATATATCTTAAGCAATTAACTTTTAAACTTCGTTCCATGGCTTTTTGCCAATCAGCTTCACTACGGTCGCCAAAAATCAACCATTCGCCCATTGAAAAGAACTGGGCATCGCTTTTACCAACAATTTTCATTGCAGTATGTTCTTCCAATGGGTTTTCAGCATAATTACCATAAAAACTCCAACATGGACACGAATACTTATTGTCTGCAACCTCATAAATAGATTCACCTTCCTTCCAACCACCAGCATGGGTAAAAACCATAGAACGAGGAAAACCTGCTTTCTGTGTAATTTTACATATCCTATTCACATAAAGCCGCACAGCACTGGTTACTTGTTTTTCTGAGAGCACTCCTTGATGTGCAATTCTTGCAGTTTTTACAGCTGCATAACCAATTGTACGAACTCCACGAGACGGAACGTCGTTGACATTCAAACCTGTAGTTGGATCTTCTTTTATGGCCTTGTAAAGCAAGGCATTTCCATGATTATAGTACCAATTATTGACGCCTATTGAGATTTCAGTACCTAACTGAATGCCAACTAATAAGTATTTGCGGTCTTCGGGCAACTTCATCCACCATTGATGAATCATACCTAAAACGCTTTTCAGTACCTGAAAAGCTACATTTCTATATGCAGGAGATGATAAGTTCGGCATAGGCAACTCTCTATATTGTTGTCCCCAATTGCGCCATCCAATTCTTACTGCAGAATCAGGTGTCCAGGAAAACCATTCTACGTTTTTACGATTCTCAGGATTATAGCCGAGAGCAGAAGGATTCCACCAATTCCACAATTGCGGATATGCTTTCCAATAATTAATGCCTTCCAACTCCATTAGAATTGGTAAATTAAGTTTTTCGGAAACATTAAGCACATATTTTACACGCTCTTCCACCTGCTTTTGAGGCAAATCAAGATAAGAAAGATTAAGTCCTGCTGCAACTGCAATTTTGCCGCCTTCATATTCACCATATTCTTTTGCAATCTGATAGATGGCGTTATCCTCATAATCCGGCATCGAAAATACAATATACTGACTTGGCACAGAGGCTGTCACAGGAATAAAGGAGAAAACTATTCCACATATAATATAAAGGTACTTTTTCACTCTATGAATGTTATACATTGTTTCATCAACTAAAATTTTACTTATGATTATATTGTCTCTTGCAAAAATACGATTTCTATCTAAGATATATAATTATCATTTTTAAAAAGGTCATCTGGTAAACTTATTTTGTCATACCATTTTTTTAGAATTACATGTTACTCCTGACAAAAAGACAGTTTAATCCGTCAAAACAGCAGTTTAAATCTGTGGCAAGATTTTTGGTTTATACAAGTATTGATTCAATGAAAACATAAAGAAACTATGAATATAGAAAAGTACACTATTAAAGCCCAGGAAGCCATACAGGCTGCCTTACGCTGCGCTTCATCAGGAAGCCAACAAGTGATTGAACCAGAACACCTTTTAAATGGAGTTCTGGAAGTTGGTGAAAACGTAACTAAATACATCTTTAATAAATTAGGGATAAATGAGCAGCAATTACGGTCCATTTTGGACAATCAATTACGCTCTTTACCTCGAGTTTCGGGAGGACAGCCTTATCTTTCAAATACATCTAACCAAGTTCTTACACAAGCTGAAGAACTCGCTTCTCGAAATGGAGACGAATTTACGGGTTTGGAAGCCATTTTGCAAGCCTTGCTACAGGTAAACAGTACGGTGAGTGGAATCTTGAAAGACGCGGGGATGGCAGAAGGAACATTACGCAAAGCCATAGAAGAACTTCGAGGCGGAGAAAAAGTTAAATCACAATCCGCAGAAGATAATTACCAATCACTCGGGAAATATGCCAGAGACCTTGTAAAAGAAGCCCAAGATGGGAAACTTGATCCCGTCATTGGAAGAGATGATGAAATACGTCGTGTTCTACAAATTTTGAGTAGAAGAACGAAGAACAATCCAATTCTAATAGGCGAACCGGGAACGGGAAAGACTGCAATTGTCGAAGGGCTGGCAGAAAGAATTATGAGAGGAGATGTTCCCGAAAATCTAAAAAACAAGCAATTATATTCACTTGATATGGGTGCCTTAATTGCAGGAGCAAAATATAAGGGAGAATTTGAGGAACGCCTTAAAAGCGTAGTAAACGAGATAAAAAAGAGCGACGGAAACATCATTCTTTTTATTGATGAAATTCATACACTTGTCGGTGCCGGTAAAAGCGAAGGTGCCATGGACGCAGCAAATATACTGAAGCCTGCACTTTCGCGTGGAGAAATTCGCACCATCGGAGCCACGACCCTTGACGAATATCAAAAATATTTCGAAAAAGATAAGGCTTTGGAACGGCGATTTCAAATTGTTATGGTTGACGAACCAAGTACAGAAGACAGTATTTCCATCCTGCGTGGACTGAAGGAGCGTTACGAGAATCACCATAAAGTGCGCATTCAGGATGATGCTGTTATTGCTGCCGTACAGCTTTCACAACGCTACATTAGCGACAGATTTTTGCCAGATAAAGCGATTGATTTGATGGATGAAGCCGCAGCAAAACTTAGAATTGAGAGAGATTCCTTACCTGAAGAACTTGATGAAATTATTCGAAAGCTGAAACAATTGGAAATTGAGCGTGAGGCTATTAAACGCGAAGGCGATACTTCTAAATTAAAACAATTGAATCAGCAGATCGCTGATTTGAAAGAACAAGAAAACAGCTATCGTGCAAAATGGCAGAGTGAGAAATCTCTTGTGGACAAAATACAACAAAACAAGCAAGAAATTGAAAATTTAAAATTTGAAGCCGAACGCGCCGAACGTGAAGGTAATTACGAACATGTAGCAGAAATTCGTTATGGCAAATTGAAAGCCCTTAATGATGAAATCGGACAAATCCAACGCAAGCTATCTGAGACGCAAGGCGGAAACGGTTTAATTAAAGAAGAAGTAACTCCTGAAGACATTGCTGAAGTCGTTAGTCGTTGGACAGGGATTCCCGTTACCAGAATGCTACAAAGTGAACGTGAAAAGCTTTTAAACATGGAAGTCGAACTTCACAAACGCGTTATTGGTCAAGATGAAGCTATTCAAGCAGTAAGTGACGCCGTAAGACGCAGTAGAGCCGGCGTGCAAGACCCTAAAAGACCTATTGGTTCCTTTATTTTTCTTGGAACAACAGGTGTTGGAAAAACGGAACTCGCAAAAGCTTTAGCTGAATACCTTTTTAATGACGAAACAATGATGACTCGTATTGATATGAGCGAATATCAAGAGAAATTCAGCGTTTCACGTCTCATCGGAGCTCCTCCGGGCTATGTAGGTTATGAAGAAGGAGGACAGCTAACAGAAGCTGTACGTAGGAAACCTTATTCAGTTGTTTTGTTTGATGAAATTGAAAAGGCTCATCCTGATGTTTTCAACATTCTCCTTCAAGTTCTAGATGACGGGCGCCTGACAGATAATAAAGGACGTACGGTGAACTTCAAGAATACGATTATTATCATGACGAGTAACTTGGGAAGTAATTATATTCAAAGCCGTTTTGAAGAAATGATAGAAAAAACTCAAACAGAACGCGAAGACATTTTGGAAGATACAAAAAAGAATGTTTTCGAAATGTTGAAAAAGGCTATCCGCCCAGAGTTTCTAAATAGAATAGATGAAGTAATTATGTTCCAACCACTAAATGAGAGCCAAATAGAAGCGGTGGTCCGTTTACAATTGGAAATTGTCATCAAACATCTTGCTGAAAACGGGATTACATTACAAGTTTCTGATGCTGCTATAAAATTCCTTGGTCATGCAGGTTATGATCCTGAATTTGGAGCACGCCCTGTAAAACGCGCCATTCAGCGGGACTTATTAAATGATTTGAGCAAAACTATTTTGTCCGGGAATCTGAACAGAACTAAACCTATTATAGTTGACTGCAAAGATAACCATATTGTATTTAATAATTAAACTGAGAATGATGTTGAATTGTATATAAATAATTATCAATTTTTTAGTTAACGAAGGCACAGCCCATTTTTGAGACTGTGCCTTTTTATTTATACTGATGCAGAAATCTTTTTCTTATCAAGAAAAGACACAATCACAATCGTTGCAATAGAAAGCGGCAGTGCATAAAGAATTGGATCAATGACCTGAATCGGATAATGATCAATTAGTACATCACGTCCAAAAATAGCTTTACACAATCCTACTGCAGCACTTTCCTTTTCGTGCATGAACAATAAGCAAAAGAGCATTGAAAATGTACCTATTATCAAACTAGAAATAGCAGCACGCCGCGTGGTACGTTTCCAATACAAAGCGCAGAAATATGCAGGAAGAAATGCTACAGCACATAATCCCATAAAAAAGCTCGTACCACGTGCAATAATATCCCCCGGTAACATATAACAAATAATATAGCTTACAATAATGGAAATCAATACCCCCAGCCGAACAATACGAGAATGTTTGCTTCCATTTTGACGATATGCTCCAACAATATCAGAACCCAAAGCAGAACCCATTGTATGAAATTGTGAACTTAGCGTACTCATACTGGCAGACAAAATACACAGCATAAATAATCCCGAAAACCATGGTGGCATTGCATGGTCAATAAAATAAGGAATAATCTTATCAATATCTTGCACAACATTTGTCGCTACCATTCCTTGTGACTTCATAAAATACAAATTACTTAAAGCACCTGCATGATAAATGGAACCTACAGTAACAGCAATAAAAAGGCAACCGATAAAAACACCACGTTTAAGCTCCTTCCCACTTTTTACGGTCATAAAACGTACTACTAACTGAGGTTGCGCTAAACAACCAATTCCCACGCCAAGAATCAAAGATGTAACCAGCGTATACCATTGTGGAGAACCACTAACTGGCATCATTGTCCACCCTTGATGACCAAGAGCTCGAAACTTATCCGGAACAAGAGGAGCCATTTCGCCAAGACGTACGTTTGCTTCCGTAAAACTCATTCCTAAAACGTATTCATAAAGATAAAACAGAAGAAACGCGGTGCAGATAAACATGATACACGCCTGCAAAGCATCTGTATACATCACCCCTTTAATGCCGCCGGCAATTACATAAGCAGCAATAACTAGTGTAAAAATAAGAAGCGAAATATTATAATCTACTCTGAAAATCTGTTCAATGAAAACAGCGCCACCTTTCATTACTACAGCAGCATAAACGGGCATGGTAATGAAAACTATGGCTGCAGCAACCACACGTACTCCTCTACTCTCATAATACTTGCCAAGAAATTGTGGAAATGTACTCACTCCCATCTTTACTCCCATACGTCTTGTGCGCAAACCAAAGAAAATAAATGCAATAATTACCCCCACAAACATGTTGAGAAGGCACAACCATTGTATTCCCATTCCAAAAGCAGCAGCAACACCACCAAACCCCACTATTGCAGAAGCCGAAATAAATGTGGCACCATAAGACAGCGCCATAACGATGGGATTCATCTCTCGTCCACCTACTAAATAATCAGATGTGGATTTCGTTTTGCGATAACCTAACCAGCCTAAATATGCCAGCGATAATAAATAGAGCAGAACAATTAGCCCCAAGGTAAATGTGTTCATCTGCGTTCCTCCTTATCATGACCGTCTTCTCTGTTCCAAAATCTCAAGCCGTACCAAGCAGAAAAAATCAGACAAAGCGCTCCAAGCAAATAAGGCAATAAAATTAAAGGGTCTTTAATGCCAAACATAGTTGATTCTTAATTATTGTTGTTTTATTTGTGCCGCAAAAATACGAAAATAACTATCAGATTCAATCTTTTTGACACTAAAAATATTAATTTTGCACAGTAAATCATATAAATAATCTTCATGAAGTTCAAAAGCCTTGTATTCATTGCAATTTGTCTATCGTTTTTTCAAAATGTTTTTGCTTTTGCAGAAGCTGATTCAACCTCACAAGATAAGAAAATCGATGTAAAACTCTCAACCAGTATAACTTCCGATAAGGAATTGAAAGCGCAACGTACCATTGACGGAGAAAAACCGGTGCAACCTCTCAATTTGATTATAGGTCCCAGTAAACTTACGTTGTGGGGATATGCTCAAACCGGTTATACACTTAAAAATGATGCAGGTACAAAGACAAACGCACTAGACATTACCCGTATCATCCTCATGGCACGCGGAGAGTTGACAGATCAATTGAGCTTTTTTATTATGTATGACGCCGTTAAAAGCCAACTACACGAGTATTACGCGGAATACGCTTTTTCGTCTGCAATCAAATTGCGTATTGGTCAATATAAACAACCTTTTACATTAGAAAGTGTTATTTCCCCAACAATCCTCAACAATATCAATTATGATAACAGCGTCCTCTATCTTGCTGGAATTGCAACTGATCCCTGTATCGGAAACCACGTGGGACGTGACGCTGGGATTATGTTTACTGGCGACTTTCTGAAATACAAGACGTGGAAACTTTTTAATTACAGTATGGGTGTTTTTAATGGTACCGGTATGAATCAAAAGGAGAACAATAACCAAAAAGATATTATCGGGCAGCTCAATATCACTCCTATAAAGGGTCTTATGCTTTCTTCCTCATTTATTTTAGGAACAGGACATGCTGAATCTGACAATGCATATGGCGCATTCAAAGCCGGCGAAAACTATAAACGTAATCGATGGTCTTGTGGTGTCGAAATAAAAACCCATCCACTTTACGCCCGTAGTGAATATCTCATTGGTAACGATGCCGGAATTCACAGTAAAGGTTATTACGTAGATTTAGAGGCTCATCTTTTACCCAAATTTGACCTTGTGGCTGATTACGATTATTTGAGAAAAAACAATCTTATAGCAGATAGTCAGACGAGAGCTTATATGGCGGGCTTCCAATATTGGATTTATAAACGTTGCAGAATTTTAACTGAATACGTAAAAACTCAACCTAAAATTGGTGCTACAACAAAC
>JAQVXN010000411.1 GCA_028709135.1 Bacteroidaceae bacterium
CACTTTCTTAATTTGCTCAGTATTTATTGTAAATTCAGTGCTGGAAAGTAAAATGAGAAGCTGCTGTTCATTTGTTAATGAGTCAAACATATCTAAATCTAATTGATTTTTCATGGCATTTTCCTTTACTCAATTATTTTATATTTCATATGGTTCGTCAGGAAGGTTATGCTCTATAATTTCTTCTAATATTTCGCTAAGTTGATCAGTAAAGAATTCATCGGATGAATTTTCGATTTCATCGCGTGTCCACCAACGCGCTTTTTTTGTTAAATTTTTCTCTGCTTGCGTCCAATTTTCGTACGAAAATTCGTTATCATCATTGAGATATACCACATAATATCTTTCCACAGATATAAACTCATCACCATTTGCTTTTACACACACCATATTTCTCATATATGAATGCTTTTCGGGGCATATGATATTTATACCAAGCTCTTCATATATTTCTCTTTCTAAGCAATCTTGATAGCTCTCTCCTTTTTCCACTTTTCCGCCAGGAGTTACCCAAATTGTTTCTCCATGCTGCAAATTTTCGAAATAAAACTGAAAAAGAAATATCTTCTCATCTTTGATGATCATTGCACGGCTTGATTTACGCTCTTCCATCTCTTAATCTTTCCTAACTCTCTCCTTATTAATTTATTGAAATATACTTTCTTAAACCGATTAACCAGTTTCTACAGCGCTTATCATATGAAAAGCCCTCATTTCTTGATATAACACCCAGCATCAAACAATTGTCAGTATAAATATTGCCTCTTGCATTATTATACTGAATATGACACGAACTCACTCCATGATTATCATATGATAGCTCCACTTTTGGCAAAATATAATTAAAGTCAACCACCTCGTTTTCATAAATAATTCTGACTTTTTCATGACTATTCATCTTAAAGATATTCACATTCAGAGCATGTGTTAGTAACTGATGTTTATTCATATAAACGAATATATTATCTAGTAGAAACAAAATGGAATCGAACTCACGTATCTTTGTATCTATCGATATCGCAATTGAATTGAGTCCATAGAGTTTTGCTTCTAGCGCGGCTGCCACCGTGGCACTATACAGAATAGTTGATCCGTAATTAAGTCCTTTGTTTATCCCTGATATCAATAAATCGATAGGAATATTCAATAATGTGACTGCAGTATGCAAACAAATGACCGGTGAAGCTGAAACTACATATATATTTTCCTTTACTTCTCTGATTTTTGCATTTTCATATTTACAAAAATGAAGAGAATAAGCAGAACAATCATCATCCGGTAAAAAACAGTAAACTTTATGTCCTTTTCCTATCAAAAACTTTCGTAAAAGATGAGTCAGAGGAGAGTCATAACCATCATCATTAACAATTACTATATTCATTTTTTGCCGTCTCCAAAAGTTTTTCTATTTCTTCTAGAGCAATACTGTTTTCTATTTGCTTATATGGAGATTTCATATAATAGGCACTTGGTGCTTCCAGGCGACCGTATATCTTCAATTTCTTGGCTATGGCAATGCAACGAATTGCATCAACAATTACACCTGACGAATTTGCAGAATCAACTACAGTTAATTTGCATTCTAATGTAATCGGACAAGATGCAAAATTCTCGCCTTCAATCCATATTCTGCATGTTTTGATATCATTCTGATTTTCAATATAACTTACACCTATTGATAAATCGAGCTCATCACATCCTGCTAGTACCCCCCTTTTTTTCGATTTATGTTTTTCATTACCGCGTGTAGTTTGCAAATTTAAGAAATCCATATTGCCAGCATAATTGAGTTGATAACTATTAGATATTTCGACACCTCTGTTCTTAAGTAAACTGCAAAGCGTATTATGAAGGATTGTTCCGCCAATCTGACTTTTAAAATCATCACCAATAATTGAAGCATGGTTCATTTCAGCTAACTTCACAATATTCTCATCATGACTGATCAACACAGGGATACCGTTTACTACCCCAATACCAAGATTTAGTGCTGCCTCAACATATGTATAACACGCCTTTGTAGAACCTGTTGGCAACATGACTACTATAGCATCAACACGGTTTGTTTTAAGAACATACTCAATATTACACTCTGGCATTTCGGATATTTTTATATGACCCTCAAAGTGAGGACCCCATCCATCTAAAACAGGGCCTTTTTGTACAATTACTCCAGATGGAGGTATGTCAATTATTTTTTCGGTACAATTCGGTGAAACAAAAATTGCTGTACTTAAATCCTGTCCGACTTTACCTTCAGCAATATCAAATGCCGCTACAATTTCTATATCACTAATATCGAAGCCACCCATAACACGATGCATCAATCCCGTAGATTTTGCCTTATTAATCTTGTAGTATTTAATCCCTTGTACTAAATTGCACGCACAGTTACCAACGCCCACAATTGCGATTCTGATTTGATTTCTGTTCATTTTTAACCACTCCTTTAAATATCCTTAAATGCTGCATATTGCTTCCATCCATTTGTTTTTACGTAGCTTAACTATATTTCCAGAAAGCTTATAACATGCAATTTGTTTTGAAACCTTATATAGCAACTGCTCTGATAAAGGATCATTTTTTTGAATCCTTAAGAAATCCCTCCATTTACTTTTTTCTGTTCCTTCACTCAATAAAAGCTGATAACATTGTTCAGCGTCAATATGACTAATACTTGGATCATTACATACTTTTAAATCCGAGTAGCAAATAATTTGTAATTCACTTTTCCAAACCCATTTTGTTT
>JAQVXN010000412.1 GCA_028709135.1 Bacteroidaceae bacterium
GATTATTCTTTTTCCTTGATAATGACCTTTATTAAGCAGCAAAGATGCGAATTTTATCAAGGACGAAGGATATAAACTAAGGCCCATTCCTCCTGCTGTCAAACCTTCAGGTGAAAGTTCCCACTTGGCTTCAGTTATATTCATCGGAAAGAACATGAACATAACTGTCCATCTGCTATCTGAAATTAAAGATTATTCTCTTTAGCAGGTTTTTCAACGCAATAGCATTCTTTTACTTTTTCAAATAACACTGGCAATATCTGCGGATATGTTAACTCTTCAGGATATGTATCGAATAAATCAACCTCACTCATCTCACTATCAGGTATACTCGAAAGCTCAGCTATCTCTGCAAGATAAACCTGTCCGTTTGAGAAATCCATTGGAGTATGAACCGAATAATCAAATAAAGGACAGATATCAAACTTAATTGCGCCGGTTTCTTCATACAGCTCCCGTTTTGCCGCCTCAAGTGCGGTTTCACCGATTTCGATATGTCCTCCTGCTGTTCCTCGGGTGTAAATTGTTTGTATGTAATATTCATCGCAAAATATATTCCTTTCAATCCATTTCATACGTCTGCATTTGACCACAAAGCATTGGGAAAAAGCCAAAGCTCTTGTAAAACGGCAGCAACTTTTCTTCAAATACAACCGAAATCATATAGATTTTTCTTTCTTTTAAATAAGCAATTGTCCTATTCATAAGCGCTGTTCCGATACCTTTGCCTTGATATACGGGATGTACCATCAGATCCTGGATATAAGCATCTGTAACACCATTTGAAACAGTGTCAATATATCCGATGAGCTTTTCACCATCATATACACTAATATGAAAAAAGATGTCATAAGTTCGTTTTTATAACAGCTCTCCATACGGTTCCAGCCAACCGCTTCACGCAGGTCAGCTATCTGTTTTGCAGGAGTCGGAGCATTTTCAATAATATTCATATGTCAGTTCTCCTTATATACAAAATGTTTAACACCTTCATCAACGTGTCCCAGCAGTTCATTTGCATTGCTTGGATACACTTCTACATTTTTAACTTTTGCAAGCGGAATCCAATGGAATTCAATATTAAAATCACGTCCCTCAATGTGTTCTTGAGCAATGGTTTTTCCATCAAGTGGTATCTTTTTTTCGCCCGTGAGTTCAATTATGTAATAAAGGTAAATTTGATGGCAAGGTTTATCTTCCCATGGGAAGAATATTTCAGCAACACGATGAATAAAATCCTTTTAATCCATCTACTACTCCGCTTTAAGAATATCCCATACTTAACACCCGAAAAACGACTTTGGCTTTCCCCTACATAAGAGCAGGAAAGCCAATAAATCAATAACTTATTTGTCTATAATGGTAAATGGTTGTCGAAACATATCATATCTGTTCAAACATAGTTTGCGTATAACCTTTAATATCATTTGGGTTAATCATATTATACTTCTCTTTGACTGCACTAAAGTAATCTCCAATTTGTTTCTTCAGAATGGTTCTGTCAGATGCTACTGTTTCGCGCAGTTCTCCTCTGGTCTCCAGCCATGGTGCCTCTGAGTGAGTAAACTTTTCAAGCACATTTCCACTATAGCAGCATACGTTTTTAATTACGCTATCCAAAATTGCTTTCTCAGACGAAGAGAATACCGAATCATCAAATTCATCATTCCCTTCAATTGAATCAAATCGATAATCACGATACCTAAAGTATATATCTCGATAGACAGGACCATGCACCCAGGCTTCACACTCCTCAGAAAAGAGAAATGTTTTATAGAAAGCATAATAAAATCCCTGAATATAATACAATGCTTTCTGCAATGCCAACGGTGTGATATCTTCATATTGACTCAGCAAATATTCAATAGCCAAATCTATCTTTGTCTTTATATTTTGAGTCCTTCCGAGAAGTTCATTTACTGTTCTTTTGCTCTTCTCATAAGATGCAGTAGTTTTCAGATTTCCTTTATTGTTTTCCAACATTTCTGCATAATAAGCTGGATCATCATAAAGCTTTTGTAGAATTTCAGAATACTGCTTTGTTGGCATATCTCCATCGCAATAACGGGAAAATGTTTGTTCCCCCCAGCCAAGCAAAAGAGAAAGTGGTCGTTTTCCAATTGCATATTTCTCTGGTATTGCTAAAATTATCTCAAGCGATACGATATTATTCTTTTCTCTATATTCATCATATAGTGCCTTCAAATTAAAGTCATTCACTTCAGCAACATAAATTTCAAAGCCACAGTCTACACACTGCGCTTCTTTTCCAACATAAGAATACTTTTCACCTTTAATAGTGCCTTCCATTTTCTTTTCATTAATGGTAAAAGTAACATCATTTCTACATTCTTCACAAAATACTTTTCTTTCACCCATAACAATGCCTCCTTTCAATTCCCGACTTGCCTAAATAGGTAATCAATCGGCTTGTTTAGTTTATGAAAAGATATTACAACTGTACGACTTCTGTTTGACATATCTATCACGTTAAATTTAGTGTAAATATCTACTTTTTCTTCTTCTCCTTCAGCATTAAATAACTGAACCTGAGGCACAAAAACATAAAGAACTTCATATTCAAAACCAATTTTCGTATTCTGCAATATATGGCAAAAATCTTCTGTTCTAAGCTGTAATAATATTGATTTCTGTTTGTCACTTCGAATATTATATTCATTGATAAAGTCTACGTTTTCCTGTCTGTTTTCGTTTAGTGCAATCGTATATTTGTTATTTACCACA
>JAQVXN010000413.1 GCA_028709135.1 Bacteroidaceae bacterium
ATTAAAAGCATACGTCTTAATGGAATGTTACGCGTTGAAAGCTGTTTTGCAAATTGTACAGTTGTTCGGTACTTTTTTCCTTCCACCGATCAACCAGCTCTGATTGAACGTTATGAACTGATTAACACCTCTCAGAAGAAACTCTCCGTGGAATTACCGAAACAAGAAAATATTTACCGTACAGAAGCATCAGAAGGTGTGGACGGAAGTTACACGCTTATTGCAGCAACAGACCATTCGGGTAGTTTCTGGTTAAATCCTGGGGATACCCTCTCCTTTTCGGCAAGTATTGCAGGCTATAAAGCAGGACAAGTTCCGATGCTGTTTAATAGCCAAACTGAAATATTGAAACGGAAATCTCTTCTTGATGAATGGCACACAAACCTTGTACTTCAAACCCCGGATGAAATTATCAATAGGATGTTCGCGTTTTCCAAGATACGTGCTTGCGAAAGT
The DNA here is from genome assembly GCA_028709135.1 of Bacteroidaceae bacterium. Taxonomy (GTDB): domain Bacteria; phylum Bacteroidota; class Bacteroidia; order Bacteroidales; family Bacteroidaceae; genus UBA6382. Next base: position 457 of record JAQVXN010000413.1, read on the forward strand.
ATTTATCAGACAGCATGTGGACCTATGCATGGCCCCGGAGGCGAATCATACTATGCTGCCATCTGGGCTAACGACGAATCAGAATACGTGGGGCCATATTTCCCTTTTACGGGATATCATTACGGCAATGCCGCCAATCTGAATACCTACATGCTCTATGCTCGTTATATGAATAAAGAATGGACTCCTATACCAAGTTCTATTATTGCAGAAGGCAAAGACATTTGGAATGGGGCCGGAGATGAAGGTGATGCAGCAATGATCGCGTATGGTGGGGCCCGATATATAATGGAACGCGGATCAAAAGATGAAGCTCAAAAAGTATGGCCGTTAATCAAATGGTGCTTAGAGTATTGTCGTCACAAAATGAATGCAGAAGGAGTTGTCGAATCAGACCATGACGAGTTGGAAGGACGTTTCCCCGCCGGAAAAGCAAATCTTATTGTTTCCTGCCTTTATTATGACGCACTCTGTTCGGCAACGTACTTGGCCCCGATTATGGGAGAATCCAAGAAACAAATTGCGGATTATAAACAAGAAGCCATACAACTTCATAAAAACATTGATCATTATTTTTCAGCTAAGATTGAAGGTTTTGATACTTATGCTTATTTTAAGGGAAACGACGTATTACGTTCTTGGATTTGCATTCCATTAACTGTTGGAATCTATGAACGTTCCAAAGGTACCTTGCAAGCATTATTCTCCCGTTTGTGGACAGAAAATGGCCTCTTGACCCAAGCTGATGATAAAACTTTTTGGGATCGTTCTACACTTTGCGCCTTACGTGGTGCTTTTGCTGCAGGACAATCAGATCAGGCTCTGGATTTTCTACATCGTTATTCAGAGAAACGTCTTTTGGGCGATCATGTACCTTATGCTATCGAAGCATGGCCTGAAGGCGGGCAGCGTCATCTTTCTGCTGAAAGCGGTCTTTATGGGCGTATTCTGATAGAAGGCCTTTTTGGAATCCGTCCCACAGGGTTTCATGATTTTTCATTGTCACCACATTTACCCAGTAGCTGGAATCAAGCTGCGTTGCGCCATATTCGTGCTTTTGAAAGTGACTTTGATGTTTCATTATACCGCACAGCAACAAATAAAATTCACGTAGAAGTAACGAACAGAGGGCATAAAGTGATAAACAAAATCATCCGAAATGGTGACGTCATTCAAGTTAAATTATAACTTAAGAACTTCAGGTATTCTACTTCTTTCAATATCTGCAAGTATAGGTTGCGCACCTACCTATATATGGGTTTTATCCAAACTTCTGTTTATCCGTCTCCGAGAATGTACGGACTTGCTTCAAAATATATTTGTTATATTTTCGACAAATAACAACTTGTTTTTTACAAATGCAAACTTCAGAGACGCCCTAAAAAAGAGTGTGTTTCTATTAAACATGATCTCAAACTTTTCCTATAAATTTTGAAAAACACGTTATCATTTAAATCCCTATTTTTTCGAAATAAAATATCAACTTCTCTCCATTATCTGATACATCTATGCTGCTGATATTTATTAACGTAGCATTAGGTTTTAATAACTAAAAACGTATGGCAGGAAATAGAAAACACGCTACTTTTGACAAATAAAATAAGAGATCATCAATTTAAAAACAAAACGGTATGAAAAAGTTCATTTTTAGTGCCCTCTTTTTGATGGCAACAGTAAGTATTTCTGCAGTTGCAAATACTCAAACTGCTCAGCAGAAGAAAGTAGACAAAAAGGAATGCTGCCAAAAAGCAGGAAAAATGGATGCAAAATGCTCAAATGCAAAATGTGATAAGTCCAAGTGCAGCAATTGTAAAACTGGCAAAAAATGTACGAAGCCTTGCAACAAAGGTAAAAAAGCACCGGCAAAGAAGCATTAAGCACTTATAACAGGTAGACCATTTAAACAGTAGCAAAGAAAAGTCTTTCATTGACACAGTTTATTAGACCCACCTTTCATTTTCCAATCGGACTTCCAATAATCAAGGAAGTCCTTTTTTATTATAAAAAAGATTTTATCGTCCTTCATTTTTCAAATAAACAAGTCTTCTTTGTTTAGAGAGTTAACAGGGTTTCTCTAAAAATAGAGAAACGTCATTTATCTTTTTAATACTGATCTGTTTTCTCCATTTATAAGAGTAATTATGCTTGCAAAAAAAGTCTTCTAAAAAATGATGCCAATAGACAAATCTTTCCTATTTTTGTAAGTACATTTGTTTGATCAAGATGGCCTCCGGTTGTTAAAACAAGGAACACTAACTTAGGAGCAAAGAGGCCTATTCTCTTTT
>JAQVXN010000035.1:0-5944 GCA_028709135.1 Bacteroidaceae bacterium
AACCAAATTAAAATGGGCAAACTTAACATTGTCCTTATACAAAAGGCCGTCAATATCAGTAACATTAAAAGTTCCGCCTGTTGGATTATTCACATAGGCCGCCAAATTTAGTTGAGCGCAAGAAGCAGATTTAAGTTTCAAACTAGTTATTGACATGTCCTCCACCACAATATCTCTATAATCCGCACATCCGGCTAAAATTAAAACACCGGCCGCAACACAAAACACTATTTTTAATAACTTCTTCATTAACTGCAAAGTTAAAAAACTTATCTTTGCAAGTGTCAATTATGAATGTCTATTTAGAAACATACGGGTGTCAAATGAATGTCAGCGACAGCGAGGTTGCCCTCTCAATTTTGAACAGAGTCGGATATGAACGATGTAAAGAGATTGCAGATGCTGATGTTATTCTTATAAACACTTGTTCCGTAAGGGATAACGCAGAGCAGCGCGTGCTTGGAAGACTGGATGTCTTTATGCAAGAGAAGAAAAAGAGGAAACAGAAGTTAAAAAATTCTAAAGCTCCCGATGGTGCTGCAAAACAAGGTCCTGTGATTGGTGTGCTTGGATGCATGGGACAGCGGCTAAAGGAAAAACTGCTGGAAAACCCTGCCGTTGATTTTGTTGCAGGGCCGGACGCATATAGGAATTTGCCTGGTATCATAAAAGCCATTATAGATAATGGAGAAAAAATCTCCGCCACCAATCTCTCTTCGGAAGAAACATATGCAGACATCTATCCCGTGCGGACAGACACAAACGGTGTAAGTGCATTCATCTCAATTACAAGGGGATGCAACAACATGTGCTCTTACTGCATTGTTCCTTACACACGCGGAAGAGAAAGAAGCAGAGATCCGCAAAGCATTGTTCATGAAGCAGAACAATTATTCAAACAAGGATACAAAGAGATCACTCTGCTTGGTCAGAATGTTGATTCATACCAGTGGACAAATCCAAATGACCCCATAGACACAACATGTTTTTACCAGCTTCTGGAGCTTGTTGCACTTATAGACCCTAAGTTAAGAGTACGTTTTCAGACCAATCATCCTAAGGATATAAGAAAGGGCGTTCTCTATACAATGGCGATGTATCCAAACATTTGCAATCACATTCATCTTCCGGTACAAAGCGGAAGCAACGCAATGCTGCAGAAGATGAACAGAAAATACACAAGAGAAGAATACCTTCAGAAAATTGCCGATATAAGAGAAGTCCTTCCGGATTGTGCAATCACAACAGATATTATTGCGGGGTTCTGCGGAGAGACAGAGGAAGACCACAAACAAACACTCTCTCTGCTTGAGGAGGTTGGCTTTGATGGAGCCTTCATGTTCCAATATTCTCAAAGGCCTAATACATTAGCGGCCAGAAAGTTTAAGGATGACGTATCTACAGCTGAAAAGACCAAAAGACTAAATGAAATTATAGAACTGCAAAGTTCATTCTCCCTTATGTCCAATAAAAAAGCTGTTGGAGAAACTTATGAAGTTCTTGTGGAGGGTTTCTCAAAACGCTCTGATAAACAGATGACAGGACGCACTCAGCAAAACAAAATGTGTGTTTTTGACGCACCTCAGACTACGGCAAACAGCAAAAAAGGAACTGCCGCAGATATCAAACCGGGAGACTATGTAGATGTGAAAATCAACAGCTGCACTAGCGCCACATTAATTGGAGAGATTGTACAAAAGCCTAAGAGACAGTATATAACAACTGCAGTATATGATGATATCTTGGACATTAGAAATTCTATAAGAGAACTGAGGGAAAAATTTGAGAAGGAATTTCTGGAGAACGGGGAGAACAAAAAGAAAGAGAATAAAAAATAAATATTACAGATACTTACTTAAAGAGGATTAGATATGACTAAAATGAAAACTATCTATAAGGGAAACCTCAGATGTGAAGTTACTCATGAACTATCAGGAGCTAAAATTTTTACAGACGCCCCTCTGGATAACCATGGTAATGGAGAAAGTTTTTCCCCTACTGACCTGCTGGCCAGCGCATTAGGCTGTTGTATGTTAACCATCATGGGTGTTTCCGCCCAGAGTTACGGGTTTAATATAGACGGAACGACCATTGAAACTGAGAAGATTATGGGGACGGCACCAAGACGCGTAATTGAGCTTAAGCTAAATATTACATTCCCAAAAGGCAATAATTACACAGACCAGCAAAAGCGCTTAATTGATTCTGCTGCAAGAACTTGCCCTGTTGCAAACAGCATTAATCCGGAGATAAAAAAGACAATTACGTTCAACTATTAATAAATAGTTAGCCTTAAAAAAGATTTATAAAAAAGGGAGATTTTTCGATCTCCCTTTTTTTATTACCTTTGCACCCTGTTTGAGACAACCACCGTGCTTTTGCACGGTAAATGCCCAGGTGGCGGAATTGGTAGACGCGCTGGTCTCAAACACCAGTGGAGTTAAATCTGTGCCGGTTCGATCCCGGCCCTGGGTACTGAAGCGGGGATGACATAAAAATCTTCCCCGTTTTCTTTTTCAACCTTTCACAACTTATTGAAATCCTGATAGATAATATCAAAAACTTTATTGCATTTTGTAGTTCGATATTTTTTCCGTCTAATTCCAATTTTTGAGGAAATCAACAAGTACTATTTCTATTATGTTCACAAGCCCAATAAATTGGCAGATATAGTTAATATGTGTTGAGATTTTATGTTGGGCATAATAGCAGATTAATCTGATTCAAACTTTATCCTGTTTAATAAACTCGGCAATACCACCAGCAATAACGGCAATGCAATAATGAAACCGCCGATAACGGCAATGGCCAGTGGCTTGTGCATTTGCGCTCCTGCGCCTATACCCAATGCCAAAGGCATCAGAGCGGTAACAGCACAAATGGCAGTCATCAGTTTGGGGCGCAGTCGTGTGCTGATGGCATAAATCAGTGCTTCGCGCTTGTTCCCGCTTTCAAGCCAATTTTGATGAAATTGCAGATAAGTGAAAATGGCATTCTCACCTATAATTCCCACCATCATGATTAATCCCGTGTAACTGCCCACATTAAGCGGTACGCCCGTAATAAAGAGTAAAATATAGCTGCCCGTAATTCCCAAAACGGAAATAAGCAAAATCACGAGCGCCACTTTTATATTTCTGTAAAGAAATAATATAACTAAAAAAACAAGCAAACTCGACAACACCAAAATCATTAGCAGCTCGTTGAACGATTGCTGCTGTTCAGCATAAGCGCCACCATACACGATGTTGTATCCCTGCGGTAGTTTAATACTTTTGTTGATTTGTTTTTGAATTTCCTTTACTGTTCCACCTAAGTTACTATTATCCAAACGTGCGGTGACGATGCCAAGTGTTTGCAAATCTTCGCTTTTTACCTCAGCTGACCCAGTTATAATTTTCACCTCTCCAAATTCTTTTATTGGTTTCAACCGTCCGTTTGGAAGCGAAATCATACTGTTCTCAATTTCATTGAGTGACGCATTTCCAGTATTTCCATATAGCATCCTGATGGGTGTAAATTGCTGTTTATCAAATATATTTCCTACTACATTGCCTTCGAGTACGGTTTGTACCTGGTACTGGAAATCCTGAGGAGATATGTTGTATTGACCCAAAATAGAAAGATTTGGAATGATTTGAATAGTTGGCCCGGCAATCACTATACCATCGAAAACATCAGCGGTTCCGGAAACTTTACTCACCACCCCTGCTACTTCTTTCGAGTATTTTTGTATCAACTTTTCATCGTTTCCAAAAATTTTAATTTCGATCGGTTGCACACTACTCATCAAGTCACCAAGATTATCGGTGATTACTTGCCCGAAATCAACAGTCAACGGCAACCCGGTAGCTTCAATTTTTTTACGGATTTCATCGGTAACTTGTTGGGTGGTGCGATTTCGTTTCTTTTTCAGGTTTATTAGATAATCACCGGTATTGGGTTCGGTAATGAAAAAACCCATCTGTGTGCCTGTTCTACGGCTGTAGGCATCCACTTCAGGAATTGAAGTAATGATTTTTTCCACTTCATGCAGTTCATGGTCTGTCTCTTCTAGCGACGTTCCGGGTGACGAAGTATAGTCAAGCACGATACTTCCTTCATCCATTTCCGGCAAAAATCCCGAAGGTAAATTCGGTACAATCAATAAACAGGAAAGAATCAATATTCCAATGAATACAAGCGAAATAACAGGACGATCGATGAAATAGCCCACCCATTTTTGCTCTTTCACTTCATGCGATTTGATTTTTTTCTCGGGAACTATTTTCGAAAGGAAAAGATACACTACAGGAAGCAAAATCCATGTTACAAAGAACGAACATATAAGCGTGATAATCATGGTATTGGTCATTACCTTGAAATAAGCGCCGGCCACGCCGCTCATCAATGCAAACGGTAGAAAAATAACGATAGTGCTTAACGATGAACCTATTATTGCTTTGAAAAGGTAATCAATTGCCGCCTGCACCAACAAGTTGCTGTCTTTACCGGGATTTTCTTCATGCGTACGGTGAATCTGTTCCACTATCACGATGGCATCGTCAATAATCAGCCCAATGGATGCAGCAATAGCTCCCAGTGTCATAATATTAAATGTTTGACCCAGAGAATAGAGCACCACAATCGTAAGAAACAGCGTTACAGGTATAGTAATGAGCACGGTAAGACTCGATTTCCACGATTTAAGGAACAAAATAACCACGATAATTGCAAATAACAACCCAATCCATAATGCATCGGTAACGCTTTTGATAGTGTCACCCACAAAGGTAGCCTGGTCGTAATAGGGTTTGAGTGAAACGTCTTTCGGCAAGGTTTTGTCCAATTCTTTTATCTGTTTACCCATTGCTTTTGAAAGTTCCACCACATTAGCGTTGGGTTGTTGAATCACTGCAATCAGGATGCTTTCTTCACCGTTGGCATTGACCTTAATGTATTGTTTGGCAGGTCGGATTTGAATATCGGCAATATCCGAAAAATAGGTAATCCTGCTTCCGTCGTTTTTGATAACGATGTTTTTCAGTTCGTCTAGACTGCGTAATTGTGCATCAGTAATGGTTAAGTAAAGATACTTGTAATCGGATGAATAACCGTTTGACTTAATGAAATTGGTTTTGTTCAATACATCGGCAATTGCCGAAGGAGACATTCCCAAGTGTGCTATAGCTTCCTGATTAAGTACCGCCCAATATTCTTTATCCTGTCCGCCAATCACACGGATTTCACTCACACCCGGCACTTGAGATAGAAACGGCTTGATGGTATAAAGTGCAAGTTGCTTTAGTTCAATGGGATCCATTTGCGTAGAACGTACCGAATATCCCATAACAGGCAGAATGGACGGGTTCATTTTTTCTACCATAATACTCACATCAGCAGGCAGTTGATTGCGAACCCTATTGATATGTGCTTCTATTTGCTGTTGGCTTAAATCAATGTTGGCATTCCAATCCATAAAAGCCGAGATTTCACAACTGCCACGGCTCGTAATGCTTCTTATCGACTGCAAATTGGGTACCTGCTTTACAGCATTTTCCAGCGGTCGTGTTACCGCTACAGTCATTTGCTCAACGGGTTGCTGCCCAGCGTCGGCAATGATTTTGATTTTCGGGAATGTAATCGTAGGAAATAGTGATGATTTTATTCTAATATACGAAAATATGCCACCGAACAAAATCAGCACAAGTAAAAATAGCAACGGATTTTTGTATTTGACGTAGAAGGATGACTTCATTTTCATTTCAGCTCATTTTGAATTCTTACGTACGCCGTGTCGCTCAAGCCATAATTTCCTGTGACAATAATCCGGTCGGCTGAAGTGAGATTGCCCGATGCTATCTGTACCCTTTTATTGTCTTCAATTCCTTTAGTAATCGAAATTTTAACGGCAACAGTGTCATTAATGAGTTTCATTACCCAAAAATTGGATTGCGTTTCGTTG
>JAQVXN010000035.1:5954-11346 GCA_028709135.1 Bacteroidaceae bacterium
CTCTTTTGGAACGGTCAGCCCGGTTTGTTTTCGCTTCGAAAATTTGACGGTTGCAATCAGATTCTCAGGAATGGTTCCGCCATTTTTTACCTGTACCAGTACTTCCTGGGTTTGCGCTGCGATATTAACCGTAGGCATAACTTTACTCACATATCCCACCAGATTGCGTCCATCGGGAAGTTCCACCGTCAGGTTTTTATTGTTTATTAAATACTGATTTTGTTCGTAAGGAACATCCATCAAAAATCCAAAACTGTTTTTATCAGCAATAGTTGCCAGCACGTCGCCTTCCATCACGTAATCGCCCTTCTGATGATTGAGCATCTGCACGTAGCCCGATGCAGGACTGATAACAACTGTGTTACCAGAAAATTTAAGTGAGGGGTCCAGCGTGTTAATGGTATTCCCCAATGAGTGCGCTTCCTTAGTTTGAAGCGAAAACAGCGTCTGTCCCCGTTTTACCCAATCAGCAAGTTTAATATTTACAGACGTAATGTAGCCCGTTGTATTGGCTTTTACGTCCGATTTCAGCAAGTACGTTGCCGTAGCATTCAAGCGAATATCATCGCTGATTGTAAAACTATCCGAAGGATACACCACAGTTACTGGCGTTTTGGGCTGAACGTAAACTCCGGCTTCGTTGTTATTTTTTTTAGAATTACATCCCAAAAATGAAGATAAAACTATTGAAATAATTCCTATTTTCACACATTGCACTTTCATCTTATTTTCTATTGTAAAGTAATGTACTTTAATTTATTATAAAGATTGTAGAGGTTGGTTTCGTATTGAATGAGCGATGATTTCAAATTCAGATAATTACTAATCGAGACTATAAAATCAGTTACTTTTACATCTCCCGTAGGAAGTTGTCTCAATGTGGCTTCTATTAAGGTTTGGGCATATTTCATTTGCTCATTAGCCGTAGCTATCATTTGTTTGTATTGCGAAATTTGGCTTTCAATTTGAAGGGTTTGCTGTTCGTATTGTTTCCTTTCAAACTCGTTGTACCAACTAAGGGTTTCCTGTTGCAATTTTTTCTGTTGCAGGGATTTTTTTCGCTTATCACCGTCGTAAATTGGCACGGTAAGCGATAATCCGGCACTTACACCCAGATTTTTATATGCTTTGGCCGGAAATGACGACATATAACCGCCATCTGCATACGCCGACAATTTCGGGCGATAATCAAATTTAATAATTTTGGTATCGTTTGCTAATTTCAGACTATCAGTCAGATAGCTTTCGGCGTAGATACTCTGTTCGAAAGGAATAAAATTATCATTGGAAAGCAAAGGCGGTGCAATTTTCTGTAAAGTGGTGTCCACCATTCCAGCAAGGTAGTTCAGTGTGGCATAATTATTCAGCCAATCGGCGTACAATTGTTTGGATGTAAGTTGATTTTGTTGCAACGTGACCACAAAACTCAAATAATCGGTTTGCTTAAATGATGCGTTTTGTGTCAATTTTTTCAAAATAATTTCTTCCTCCTGCAATAACCGGATAATCTCCTGTGAAACCTGATACTGTTGTTGAACGGAATACGTGTTGATGTACTGCTCGGCAACGGCACGGTTCAGTCGCAGTTCCGTAACGGCAGATTGGTTGAACAATTGCCTGATGTCCAGCGAATAATCAGCTAACCGGGTATTTCGGTTTTCACGCCCCAGCAAGTCTTTGTTTACACGGATAACAGAATTCAGATTTTGCCCGTTTGAGAGTACATTGTCATATCCCCACCCTTTTATCACCGGCGCGTACATGGCATCCACATTTCCGGTAACCTGTAGTCCGTTATCGGCAAGCATTTTCAGACTGTCAATTTTCAACGAATAACGCTGATTATTGTAGTCGTTTAACACCGGACTGTTGGCACGTGCAGAAGCGAGAAAATAATCGAGCGTTTTGGTGGATTGGGTAAAAGCCGCCATAGGAAACGACAAGATTGTTAAAACGGTTATGACTTTTTTGAAAGAAAACATATTTTTTATACTAGTTGATTTTCTGAACTTTAGGCTTAAATAAAGAAAGAAAAACACGAATTGGATAAGAAATTACAAACAAAAATCCGTAAAATCAGCCAATACATGTTTTCTACCTTGCATATCACATTTTTTAATGTTCACAAATTACATTTCCGTTTAGGTCAAAAATAACTTCTTTCTCGGCACCTGCTTTTGAAAGGTCAACCATATACTGAATGGATTTATTGACAAGTGTCAGTTTTTCAATCTGGTGAGAAATAGTGTAATCTGCAAAATTAGCCTTTATCACTTCAGTGATTTTAGAAGGAGCCGTTTTTATATCTACATCTTCTTCCTGCTGAATAAACTTGCCTTGAGGCGTAAAAATCAGGGAGTAAGTTGTACTTCTGGCTTTTGAAATAGCAACATCAATGGCATCTTCGCCTGTGCACATCGGGTCATGATTTGCCTCTTTAATAGTATATCCGACATAGTTTTTTGCTACAAAGTCATGAACGCTCTGCGGTAATTCGCTAATTTCCACTTTTCCAGATTCAGAAACCGGAGCGGAATTAGCTGGTAAAGAATTCTCGTCATTATTATTTGTTTGCAAAAAATTACCCAGAGTGTCAAAAATCAAATTTTTATCTTTCACTTCCGCCTGAAAAGTTACATTCTTATTCTTATCAGTAATTTTTGAAATTTCTTTCACATTAGCACCAGGAAAATTTTTAGTAATATAATCTTTTGCCAGTTTAGGAAATAACGAATAAGCGATTTCTTCTTCTAAACGCAGGAGTTTTCCGTCAGTACTGAATAGAGCCGACGTTTCAATACCATTGTTTTTAAATTCAGCTTCCCAGCTGGCGTTTTCTTTATTCTCCCAATCTACTTTTGAAATTCCTGGATACATCTTTTCAATAGCATTTTGGACATCTTGGGGCGCTTTTTTGCCTTCATTGCAACTTGCAAATACAAGTGTTGCAACCAAACCCATTACTAAAAATACTTTTTCCATTTTCGTTTAATTTTTCAATTGATTAAGTACTGCAAAGTATAAAACCGAATCTGAACGAAATTTGAATTTATGATAAAAATATTTTTAAAAGTGTAAGTAATGTTAAAATTCTACCACAAACCAATGTTTTCCTTCTAAAAACTCATAGCGGATTTGCCAATTATTCAATTCACATATTCGTCGGCAGATTTCCAAGCCTAAGCCCGTACCGGATGAGTTACAATGTGATTGTTTTTGAAAACGTTTGAAAAGCTTGGATCTGTCAAGAGGTTGATTTTCAACAGCTGTGTTGCCCACTCTGATGGCATTGAGTAAAATTTGGACCTCCAGTGTGCCATCTTTGGGTGTATAGCGAAGAGCGTTTGTAATTAGATTGGTAATAAGCGTGACCGTCAGTATTTCATCGGCAATAACTGTGGATGAGGCTTTCTGTAATGTAACAACATGAATATTCCTCTCACTAAAAGTTTCTTCATGCTGGGTAAGAATGTGTCTTGTCGTTTCAGGAACATTAATTTCTCGCTTCTCTGCGAATTGGTTATTATCAATTTTTGCCAAAAGCAGAAGTGATTTGTTTAATTTCCGCATTCTGCTACTAGTTTCGGACATTTCTTCCAAAAGATTTACCTGTTCCTGATTAAGTGAGTCTGTCTGCCAAAGTAAGTCCAGCTTGCTCTGCATGATAGCGAGTGGCATCTGTAATTCATGCGAAGCATTTTCAGTAAATTCTTTTTGAGCTTTGAAAATTCGGGCATTGTGGCTGGTTAATGTATTGAGCGATTGATTTAGATTGTTTAGTTCTGTAATGGATGATTTTGGTAGGTTTAAAGGTCCATCTCTATCAATCCGGAATAAACTTAATGCATTCAAGGTTTTATAAAACGGTATCCAGATTTTTTTGTTAAGCCTTCTATTGATAAACAGTAAAGCCAGAAACAGCAATATCAAAATAAAAATTTGCATAACAAGAATAGCCTGAAGCAAATCTTCGTTTTCTACCAATGATCTTTGAATGCGAATGAAATAAGAAGTACCATTTGTAGTAGTATTAAATTCCATTATCCGATAGGGAACCATTTCCTTATCCTGAGCAACATAAATATCTTCTGTATAATGCCGTTCATACAAAGTTGTGTCTTCTGTGGGACGTATAGTGATATTTTCATCGAATGAAGTAAAAGTTATCGGGGAAGCATTTCCCAGTTTTTTTTCAATCCACTCACGCTGAAACTCTATACTCTCATCAATGCTGTTAATCATTACCGCACGAAGCACGAAATAAGTGATCGGTGTAGCCATCAGCAACACAGCAATGGTAACACCTATATAGTGTATGGCTATGTGGTTAGTCAGCTTCATTATACTTCAAACTTATAACCCATGCCGTAAATTGATTTGATGTAATCAGTACCACCAGCTTGAGCTATTTTCTTCTTAAGATTTTTAACGTGAGCATACACTATGTCAAAGTTATCAAAAAATTCGGTGTTGTCACCAGCAAGATGCTCTGCGATAGCAATTTTTGAAAGAACCCTGTTTTTGTTCATGACAAAATAAAGCAACAGGTCGTACTGCGTTTTAGTAAGATCGAGAAGTTTGCCATTCACATAAACTGTTTTTGCAAGTGTGTCTATTAAAAATTCGTTGAATTTCAGTGTGTTATTTCCATCAAACCGACGGCGACGTATCACAGATACGATTCGTGCACTCAGTTCCGACAAATGAAAAGGTTTAGCAAGATAATCATCAGCGCCCAGTTGAAGTCCGATAATTTTATCATCTATTGCATCTTTTGCAGAAATAATTATCACACCCTCTGTTTTGTTATCCGCCTTCAATGCTTTTAGAATATTCAAGCCATTGCCGTCAGGTAGGCTGATATCCAACAAAATGCAGTCATAATCGAATCCGCCAATTTTATACATAGCCTCATTAAAATTTTCCGCAACATCACACACATAGTTTTCGTGCTTTAAATATTCGGCAATACTTTGGCTAAGTTTCTCTTCATCTTCAACAATTAGGATTTTCATATCTGATGATTTTTGTTGTAAAATATCCTCGTAAATCTGGATTCAATCTGGATTCACAAACAAAAAAAATAATGCTTTCTTTACGATTAAAAATGCATTTTCATGTATTTCAATTTCGGCTCGGTGTACAAAAAATTATTGTTTTGGCAAAATGAACCAGAAAGTGGAGCCTTTGCCAACTTCTGAATTCACCCCCATCTGACCATTATAATGTTTAATAATCTGCATGCAGATAGAAAGACCTAATCCGGTTCCTTCTACGTAGTTGTCCAGTTTTACAAATCTGTCAAATATCTTTTGCTTTTGGTCATCGGGGATTCCCCTTCCGGTATCCTCAACAAAACAAAAAACATCTTTCTCCCTCTCACGGAATCCTA
>JAQVXN010000036.1 GCA_028709135.1 Bacteroidaceae bacterium
AATTTTTACTTGCTGAATCAAAGTTGGTGACGCAGTGCGTCACAAAAGAAACGCAGTGCGTCATGAAAAAAACGCGTCGCGTCACAAAAGAAACGCACCGCGTCACATAGAATAAGAAGTAACTTTTCATTTAGAACATTCTATCTTGATAGAATTTCATGCAAATAAAGAAAAGTATCAAGTATATCAAAGACACTATAAAGTAAAATGTTTCTGTCTGCTTAAAGTCCTGACCTAATTAAAATGCTTTTTTTAAAACAGGGCATGTAATTGAAACATTTAAAATTTGTCGTAGCAGATTGATGTGGAGGCCCGTAGAATCTGTTGCTGCCTAAATTTTTTAATGCTAAACGAATCCATACTCTTTCTGAACTGGATTCTATTTTAATTATCTTGAAATAAGTCATGAACTCCGACGGAAGCATTAAATGGGTGATTTCTAATAACCGCAATTTGTTATATCCCTAACTTTACCGACTGAACCTAAAAATCTCCACGCTGCCATTCAAGCTACGTGGAGATATATTTTGAAACTATAAAATAACTCTTGTTATTTTTTTTCGGGAATATTTTCGAGTAACTTCTTAACGAAATCCCAATACTTGGCTACGCTTGGTATGTTGCAGCGCTCAAACGGAGTATGTGGCGAGCGTAGAGTGGGTCCAAAGCTGACCATATCCATTTTGGGATAAACCGTTTTGATGACACTACATTCCAAACCTGCGTGAACGACTTGTACGCGTGGTTTTTCACCAAACATATCAGCATATACTTTTTCTATTGTTTTGATAATAGGTGAATTGAAATCAGGTTGCCATGAGCCATAGCGACCTTCAAAGCTGGTAGCCATTCCAGCCATGGAGAATACAGCTTTGATAGTTGCCTCGAGAGCTTCAAGTTGTGTATCGCAGGAGCTACGTACAAGTATATCAGCTTCAGCTTTTCCGTCAGCTATGCTGACAATCCCGAGGTTGCAGGAAGTTTCTACAATGTCAAGAGCAGAGGGAATCATTCGGGTTACTCCTGCAGGGCAAGCCATGATGGCATTAATGATGTTATCGCGGATTTCTGTTGGAACAATTTTTTTAGGCATTTCTGCAGGTAGGATGTCTAGGATGAGTTCATCTTCCACCCCGCTGTATTCTGCTTTGAAAATAGAAGCCCACTCTGCTGCTAGGGCAACGAGGCGCTCTTGTTTCTCTTGATCTATGGTAACCACAACGCGGCAGTTGTTTGGAATGGCATTGCGCATGTTGCCGCCATGCCAGGAGGCTAGTTGAGCATTGGTCTTTTCTACCGCGTCAGTGAGGAAACGTGCCATGAGTTTGTTGGCATTGGCACGGCCTTCATTGATTTCCAAACCGGAATGACCACCTTTAAGACCTTTTAGAACTATTTCTAAGGCAATTTGTGCTGGGTCAGCCTCTTGTTCTTGATATTCCAGTTGTGGTTGGACGTCTTCGCCACCGGCACTACCGATGACCATGTCACCTTCGGTTTCATTGTCGAGATTAAGCAGAATTTCGCCTTTTAGTGTTTCTGGTTTAAGGTTGTTGACCCCATACATGCACGTTTCTTCGTCAACCGTAAAGATGGCTTCAATAGGACCGTGTTTCAAGGTGTCATCTTCTAATACGGCCATAGAGGTGGCATCACCGATGCCATCGTCAGAACCGAGTGTGGTACCTTTAGCTTTTACCCACTCACCTTCGATATATGTTTCTATGGGATCTGTGAGAAAATTGTGATTGGAATCTACCGTTTTTTGTGGAACCATATCCATGTGCGACTCCATTGTAACTGGAATACAATTTTCAAATCCCGGGGTTGCGGGTTTCCGCATTACGATATTGCCGGCATTATCTTTGAATGCCTCAATTTTTCGCTCTTTTGCCCAATCTAATAAAAACTGTTGGATTTTCTCCAAGTGTCCGGATGGACGCGGAATGCGTGTAAGCGCATAAAAGTTTTTCCAAATGCCTTTCGGCTCTAAATTTTGAATGTTCATAATATAATCAGTTTAGGATTGTTTGTTGATATTCATAACTTTTTCTGCCGTAAGTTTTACTGCGCGCGTTGAGAAAGAAGATGCCACGAGGGCATAAATGCCAAGTACTACCAGAAGTAGTGTTTGTACGGAATGTACGATGAGAGCATATATTACAGCTTGAGAGGCCGCAAGACCGTAAATGACAAGTATTGTTTTGACTGCAAAATGCCATGGACCAGCTCCGTTTGGCGTTGGTACAATAACAGCAATGGTACCTACACAGAAGGATACGAGTCCAGCCATGACTCCCAAATTCTGCGTAAAGTCAAAACAGAAGAAAGTGAGATAATAATGGAAGAAATAAGCAACCCAGATGCCGGCTGAATAAATAAGGTATAAGGGGATGTTCTGAATTTTTTTTAATGATAATATGCCTTCTGCCATGCCATGCATTACGTTTTTAACTTTGCGCATGAAAGCGAGTTTGCGGAATAGAAGGTAAATGAGAACTACAATGCAGACAATACAAAGAATAGTAACAAAAATGCCGGCCTGTGAGAAGTTTGATAAGATTCTATCCAAGCTGACGCCGGTTTTGGCAAAGAAATTGATAAAAACGTGAATTTGCATTAGAAAAACAGAGACCACGAGAAGGAGCATCAGCAATGTGTCTACAGCTCGTTCCGTAACGACGGTACCCAATGCTTTTGGAAAAGAGGTGCGATCGCGGCGAGCAAGAACTCCACAACGCAAAAATTCTCCAATACGTGGAATGACAAGACTGGCTGCGTAGGAAAGAAAAATGGCATGTATACAAGTCTTTATGCGAGGATGCTCTCCCAAAGGTTCCAGCGTTTGCTTCCATCGCAAGCCTCTGAAAATTTGAGCTAAAATGCCTGGGATAAAAGAAATAATCATCCACTTCCAATGCATTTGATGAAGCATAACATCGCTGATCTTTGCAAACGGGAATCCTCGATACATCCAATATAGAATGCCCCCTCCTAGAAGAAAAGGGAATAAGATTTTAAATGTTTTGAATGCAATTCGTCTCAATGACTTTGTTCTTTTTTTGTGTTTGTCGAACGATTTTGTCATCATGCATGCGTGGCATTTGCTTTGCAAAACTAACAAATCAATCGATAGTATGAATTTCTAATTTTAAAAGTATTACTTTTGCATCAACAAAGGTAGTAAAAAGGAACGAATGAAGCAGGTACATCCTAAAAAAAATCTTGGACAACACTTTCTGACAGACATGAGCATAGCCAGTCGTATAGCCGACACTGTAGATGTGGAACCAGATCTGCCTGTATTGGAAATTGGTCCTGGCATGGGAGCGTTAACACAATTTTTGATTCCCAAACAACGAGAATTGAATGTTGTAGAAATAGATCCCGAGAGTAATTTTTATTTGAAGGAACATTTTCCCATGTTGCGTGGCAGTATTATTGAGGATGATTTTCTGCACATGAATCTGGACAGCCTTTTTGACGGTAAAAAGTTTGTGTTGACAGGAAACTATCCTTATAATATTAGTAGTCAAATTTTTTTCCGTCTATTGGAGCAACGTGATCGCATTCCCTGCTGTACGGGTATGATTCAGAAAGAGGTTGCAGAGCGTCTTACCTCTGGGCCGGGGAAGAAGTCGTATGGCATTTTGAGTGTGCTTTTACAAGCTTGGTTCGATGCGGAATATCTTTTTACGGTACCGGAAACAGTTTTTAATCCCCCGCCAAAGGTAAAAAGCGCTGTGGTGAGATTCCGTAGAAATCAAGTAACGAATTTGGGGTGCGATGAACGACTATTCAAACGGGTTGTGAAGTCCACCTTTAATCAACGACGCAAGATGATGCGGGGATCTTTACGCCCTTTGCTTGCTCAATTGGATGCCGAGCGCGGAGGTGTTGCCGATATGGAAAAACATATGGAGTTTCTCTCTGATGTAAAATTGACGAGGCGCCCTGAGCAATTGAGTGTGAACGAATTTGTAGCTTTGACAAACTCCATAGATAATGAGTGCCACTAAATCGTATCCAAAGTTTTTTGAGAGGGCATTGTTATGAGATTCTATATTTATAATAAGGTATGTGAGATTTCATAATAAAATAAGTGCGATAAAAGTCAGAAAAAAGACGCAAGGCGTCTTCTAGAAAAGATTTTTTTGTACTTTTGCAGTAGTAAAAATTATTTTTCAACTATATATGGACGACTATCACGCGGAAAATAAGCGGTAAGAGGACAGGATGTTTGCATTTCAACAGAGAGAATTGCTAACTTCTCGTCTGAATTTTAATGCTTGGAGGATTATTAGAAGATGCGAACATTTTGGAATATAAACCGTACGCTGAGTACGTTGAAAGAATGGGAACCGAATTGTTGGGTACAGATTACATGCCCAACACCTGATGATGAGAAATATCTTATCGATGATTTAAAAATCCCTGATTATTTTTTTGATGATATTAGAGACAAGGACGAGCGTTCTCGTTATGAGTTTGATGAGGGCTGGGTGTTGATCATCCTGCGAATTCCTTATGTAAAGGAAGTGCGTTCTCGTACTCCTCATACAACTGTGCCACTCGGCATAATCCTCTATAAAGATCTTTGTATTACCGTATGTAATTACGAAACTAATATGATGATTGATTTTGTGTCTTATCAACAGAAACGAAATCAGGGCTTTACGGATTCTGTGGATTTGGTGTTTCGACTATTTCTCTCTTCCTCTGTCTGGTATTTGAAAAGATTGAAACAGATTAGTGCGTTGATAGAGGAATATAAACATAATTTAGATAACAAGATTAGCAATGATGATCTGATAGGACTTTCTCGTCTACAAGATAGTTTGACGTATTTTATTACAAGTATTAGAGGAAATGAAACGCTTCTTTCGAAGCTGAAATTTAAATTACCTGTAGACGAATTGGATGCTGATTTGATAGAAGATGTTACTATTGAGATGAATCAGGCCCGAGAAATGACAAATATTTATACCAATATTTTAGACTCTACGATGGAAACCTATGCGAGTGTAATTAATAACAACTTAAGTAGTGTGATGAAAACTATGACTTCTATCTCTATCGTGTTGATGTTGCCCACGCTGATAGCCAGTTTGTATGGTATGAATCTGATTAATGGTATGGAGCATTATTGGTGGGGCTTTCCACTGGTCTGCCTTTTTTCAATTATTGTAACGGGTACCGCATTTTTCCTATTCAGACGTAAATCTTGGATTTAACGACCTATAGATGTAGCAATGTTTTGAGGAGCACAATTTCAAATTCAAATAAATTTATGAAAAAGAATTTGTAGTGCATTCTATACTAAAAGAAATTGAATATCTGAATAATGGTAAAGAATTAAAAATGGATTTTTGTGTACAATTTATATGTTTTTTCTGTTTTTGCTTTGCCAATTGGATTTAAATGTTTTTATTTGCAGTAGGAAATTATTCCGATAATAGTCGGAAATGCCTAAGAAAACTAAACATAGAAGGACAATAACATGACAAATGTTCCAACAGACAGAACGGACGAACTGCAAGAGCAGAACGCCGTAGAACAACCTGTTGAAACCCCTACTTCAGTAGAGGTACAGGCTGAAGAATCTCAAAAAAGCCCTCAGACAGAAAATTCTGAGGTTGGTGTTAAAACCGAATCTGCAGAGGCCACAGAAGTTTCTGAAGAAAAAGAAACAGTATCTAAGGTAGAATTATCTGTTGAAGAAGCTGAAATGCCTATTTCAAAAGAAGAATCTGCTACAGAAGGTGAAATTTCTACGTTAAAAGACGAAGATGCTACTCCGGTTTCAAAAGTTGAAGAAGCTGTCGCAGAAACTGAAACAGCTGCTATTCCTGTTCCCGAGTCAGAAGAAAAAGAAACTGCTGAAGGAAAGGCTAGTGAGGAGACCGAAACGGAAGATGTAGAGCCGAATTTTGAGGAAGATACTTCTGACAAGGAAATTACGGTGCCTGATACCAAAGAAGGTATTATTGAACGGTTGAATACCTTGGCTGAACATCCGGAGCAGAGTGAAAAACAAGAACTTGACTTATTGAAAGTAAATTTCTATAAGATATTAAAAGAGGAAAAAACGCAAGCATTTAACCAATTTTGCGAGGCAGGTGGAAAAGTTGAAGAATTTATTCAACAACAGGATCCTTTGGAAGAAACTTTTAAGGAGAAGATGTCCATTATTAAAGAACATCGTGCAGAATTGCAAGAGGCTGCTGAACATCAGAAGGAAGTTAATCTGGAAAAGAAGAAAGCAATTATTGAGCAAATAAAGGATTTAGCTAAGACTCCCGAAGAAGCAAATAAAAATTATGAAAGATTTCGGAAGTTGCAGGAGGAATGGAAAGAAATAAAGCCCATTCCATCTCAATCTTCTAATGAAGTTTGGAAAAACTTTCAGTTCAGCGTTGAACAGTATTATGATTTGTTGAAGGAAAATAATGCTTTGCGTGACTATGATTTTAAGAAGAATTTGGAAAGTAAGAGCCTTCTTTGCGAAGCTGCTGAAAAACTTGTAGACGATCCAGACATTATTAATGCTTCCCATCAATTGCAACAATTGCATCAGGAATTCAGAGAGATAGGTCCTGTAGCTAAAGATTTGCGTGAAGATTTGTGGAACCGCTTCAAAACGGCATCAACCGCAATTAATAAGCGTCATGCTCAATATTTTGAGCAACTGAAAGAAAAAGAGGACGAGAATTTACAGCTTAAGACAGTTCTTTGTGAAGAAATTGAAAGTATAGAAACCTCAAATCTTCAATCTTTCTCAGAGTGGGACGCCATTACCAAAAAAATTATTGAGATTCAACAGCGATGGAAAGAAATTGGTCGTGCTCCGAAGAAATTGAACACAACTATTTTTGAACGTTTCAGAGCTGCTTGTGATAATTTTTTCAATCAGAAAGCCGAACACTTCAAAGAACAAAAGAAGGAGTATGCTGAAAATGCAGGCAAAAAAATTGCTTTATGCGAACAAGCAGAAGCATTAAAAGAAAGTACAGAGTGGAATGCAACAACAAATAAATTGGTGCAACTTCAAAAGGATTGGAAAGAAATTGGTTTAGTTTCGCGAAAAGTTTCTAATACTCTTTGGGAGCGTTTTAATTCTGCATGTAATTATTTCTTTGAACAAAAGAAAAAGACACTGGGAGATCAGCGCAAAGAGGAAACAGCCAATTTGACTAAAAAAATGACTATTATTGACAAATTGGAAGCCATAGCTGTAGAAGGAGGTCAAGAGGCGGCTGAAAAAGTGCGTACTCTGATGGACGAATGGAGTGAAACCGGGCATGTTCCTTTTAAAGACAAGGATAAAGTTTATGCAAAATATCACGATGTGATTGATCGTCTTTTTAAAGAACTTAATTTGAATTCTATTCGCAGAGGTGGTGGTCGTCCTCGCCGAAATAACGAGCGTAACAATCAAAACGAGTCAAACAATCATTCGCATGCAAATAGTTTGTATAGAATTTACGAAACGAAGAAGGCAGAGCTCGCAACCTATGAAAATAACATTTCTTTTATAACATCACATTCCAAGACTGGCAATACGTTGATTGATGCGATGAACAAGAAAATAGATGCTTTGAAAACTGAATTAGAATCACTTGTTGATCGTATTAAAGCTCAAGAGCATGTAGGAGAAGAAAGTGAAATAAAATCTGACGGTCCATCTGTAACCGATGTTCACTCAAAAGAGTCTGAACCTGAAAAAAGTGAAAGTGTTCCTCCTAAAGAAGAAAAAGAGTAGTATTTTTTTTGATTAATATAAGAATTCCCATTCTACTTTAGCAGAATGGGAATTCTTTATTTTTAAAGAGATGTGAACATGAATGGTTATTTTAAAGTAATAGTTCCATCTGTAATTTTCACTTCTTCGTCCTGAACGAGCCATTGTACCGCTTCGCTGATAACGCTTGACGGAAAAGGTAACTGATGATGAAGGTCACTGAGTAGGTGCGGGCGCAAGTCTGAAAGAATTTGCGCAATGCTTTCTGCTGCGTGTTCTATATTTTTTTGATTTTTTTGTGGGTGATGCCGTTGCTCACAGACGTCACATTTGCCGCAATCTTCAGTTGCGTGCTCTCCAAAATAATCTAAAAGCATTCTACTTCGGCAATTGTTTTCGCTTTCTGCATATTTCAACATTGCGTTTATTCTTTCCTCATATTCTTTTTCCCGTTTTTCATAGATTTCATCCGTAAGGTTAATTTCATCTGTGTCTACTCGGCGTGTTGTAAAAGTAATGTGTGGAATTATTTTGCGTGGAATATAGTGTAGAATGCGTTGTTGATTAAAACTTTTCAACATCATGTAGACGGATTCTATATCAAGGCCCGTTGCTTCTGCCAGAGTTCTTTCTTCAATAACAACATATTGACTGAAAATGCCGCCATATTGACGTAAAATGGACTGAATCAGCTTCTCGTTTTGTGGAGTGAGGTGATAAAGTTTATATAGTTCTTCTTTTTGTAAAAGAAACATGATGCGAGAATTGTTCTCATCCTCAGCGCGAAAATTTAAATAATTAGCACGTGTAAGAATTTTGAGAGCACTTTCAAGCGGTACAGGGAAGTATTTGAATTTAGTGCAGAAATCGGATTCATTAAATTCGTAAGTAATATTGAATCCATCACCAACAGCCATTTGATAATAGGAGGAAATATCTTCGTAAACTTTTTTGATATATTCTTTCGAGGGAAATGTTTCCTGTATGCGTTTTAGTAGTTTTGTGCGGTCACTACGATTATAAAGTAGAATGGCAAAGGCATCTTTTCCATCACGTCCGGCTCTGCCTGCTTCTTGAAAATATGCTTCAGGAGAGTCTGGCACGTCAAGATGAACCACAAGACGAACATTGGCTTTGTCGATTCCCATTCCAAAAGCATTGGTGGCAACTATAACGCGAACTTCGCCTTTTTGCCAAAGACTTTGTCGTAAATCCTTGTCTGTATTATCCAAGCCTGCATGATAATGGAGAGCTGGAATTCCATTTTCAGTCAGCCAACTTGCTGTTTCGCGCGTTTTGTCACGATTCCTGATGTAAATAATAGCACTACCGTCAATGCGGTGAAAAATATTAAGTAATTCTTGTGGTTTGTCTTCTGTATGTTGAACGATATAGGCTAAATTTTTACGTTCAAAACTCATTCTGAAAACGTTAGGCCTAACAAATTGTAATTTGTTCTGAATGTCTGTAACTACTCTTGGGGTAGCTGTTGCCGTAAGGGCCAAAACAGGTTTATTAGGCAGCAGTTGTCTGATGACAGAAATTTCAAGATAAGAAGGACGAAAATCATAGCCCCATTGCGAAATGCAGTGCGCTTCATCCACTGTAATGAAACTTATATTCATGTGGCGAAGCTTAATTTGGAATAAATCTGATTTTAAACGTTCGGGAGAAACGTATAAAAATTTGAAATCCCCAAAAATACAATTTTCCAGCGTGACAAGAATTTGTTCATGGGTCATACCGGAATAAATAGCAGCAGCCTTAATGCCCATTGAGTGCAGACGATTTACCTGATCTTTCATCAAAGCAATCAAAGGCGTAATTACCAAACATAAACCTGATTGAGCAAGAGCAGGAACTTGAAAAGTAATGGATTTTCCTCCTCCTGTGGGCATTAAACCTAGCGTATCACGTCCACTTCCAATGCTTTCAATGATTTTTTGCTGAATACCTCGGAAGCTGTTGTAACCCCAATATTTGCGAAGTATATGGAGGTAATCGGTCATGTCTTAATTTTCTTCAGGATTCGCTGGCTTAATGTCTTCAATTTGTAGTTGTACGTCTTCGTGTTTATAAAGGTTCTCCTCTATATAATAGCAGATGTCAAAGGCACTTTTTGTCTTGATGTAACGAGCATGGGAACTTTGTCCAAAGGCAATACCACTCATGATATTGTTTGACTTGTTATCTACTAGTTCCAGTTTGATGTGTTCCTGTCCCCGTCCAACGACTTTACTGGTGCCATAGTCATAAACATTGTGTGTACAAAATAGAGGCTTTGGATTACCTGGACCAAATGGTGCAAAATGTTTCAACTCGTGATGAAACTTGCGTGAGATATCTCTGAAATCTATTTCGGCCTCAATATCCAATGTTGCTACAGTTTGTTCTTCTGAAATATTTTCTTCTACATATTTTTCAAATCTGTGAGTGAATTTGGAAATGTTCTCCGGTTTCAGAGAAAGGCCTGCTGCATAAGTATGACCTCCAAAGTTTTCAAGTATGTCTTTACAACTCTCTATAGCTGCATAGATATCAAAACCAGCGACAGAACGAGCCGAACCAGTTACCATGTCGTTATTAATGGCCATGACTACTGTTGGACGGTAATATAGTTCTGTAAGGCGTGATGCGACAATTCCGATAATTCCTTTATGCCAAGATTCATTGTATACAACAATAGAGCGCCTGTCGTCTAAGTTTTTCATGCTGTCCACAATGGCGTTGGCTTCTTCTGTCATTTGTTTGTCGATATCTTTACGCGCTTCGTTATAAGTGTTGATCGTATTTGCTTTTTCTATTGCAGTGTCAAGTTCCTTTTCTATTAGTAAATCAATGGTTTCGCGCCCGTCTCTAATTCTGCCGGAAGCATTAATTCGAGGACCAATACGAAAAATGATATCATTCATCGTGATTTCTTTATCTTCAAGTCCACATACGTGGATGATAGCTTGCATTCCAATACTTGGATTAGAATTTAAGCGTCGCAATCCATGGTATGCCAGAATTCTGTTTTCACCCATAATAGGCACGATGTCTGCAGCAATACTCACAGCGCATAATTCCAATAAAGGAGTGAGCTTATTAAACTCAATACCATTGTTTTGTGCAAATGCCTGCATGAGCTTAAATCCGATGCCGCATCCAGATAGATCGAAATAGGGATAAGTTTCATCCTTC
Organism: Bacteroidaceae bacterium; assembly: GCA_028709135.1. Classification (GTDB taxonomy): domain Bacteria; phylum Bacteroidota; class Bacteroidia; order Bacteroidales; family Bacteroidaceae; genus UBA6382. Next base: position 10,925 of record JAQVXN010000036.1, read on the forward strand.
CTTTTAGGATCTAGAATGGCATAAGCAGGAGGCAGAATGGCATCTGGTACGTGGTGATCGCAAATGATGAAATCTATATTCTTTTCTTTAGCGTATGCAATTTCTTTAATAGCTTTAATACCACAGTCTAAAATAATAATTATTTTTACACCTAAAGCCGCTGCGCGATCAATGTTCTTCATGGATACTCCATAACCATCTTCATAACGGTCTGGAATGAAGTAATCTACATTCGAATAATAATTATGCAGGAATCTGTATACCAGCGTGACAGCCGTACACCCATCTACGTCGTAATCTCCGAAAACCAGTATTTTCTGTTTCATCCCTATCGCTTCGTTTAAACGTTCTACAGCCTTATCCATATCTTTCATTAGGAATGGATCATACAGGTCAGTCAAACGGGGA
>JAQVXN010000414.1 GCA_028709135.1 Bacteroidaceae bacterium
AATCTACTGTATTAGTAATGTGAAATTGTGGTACGTCTGGTTCCGGCTTAAAAGTTTGCCCGGTGATTTGTGTAGCTGTTGTCCCTGGATTGATAGAAGTTCCTGGACGTACGTTGGCATATTCACCTGATCCCATATTTTGAATGGAGAATGAAGTATCTGAAACAGCCGTAATCTTGAACAATTGCTTCGGATCTTTTTGATTGTAAGTTCCCCATGCCAGTTGGTGATTTCCATTCACACTCATCGCTTTCTTAACGCCTTGCGTCGTTTCAAATGTAGGATATGCGTTGATGATGTAGTAGTAACCCTCTGTGACAGGAATTCTTGATGCCTTTACGTCCAGATATGACGTATAGAGATTGTCAAGCATAGTTTTCAGCTCGTCATCCGTATTTGAACTTGCAGCTAAAGCACCTTCTACAATTTCTTTATCTTGCAAGAAAGTATTTACCTTGTCTTCAGGATAATAACCGGGGTCTGTACCCGTAGAAAAAGTGATAAGTTTGATGGAGTTGTAGAAGTTCTGTAAATTGGCAGAAACGTCTTTAGTCTCTTTTGTCGTGAATACATTCCAGGGAATGCAATCGGGAGCTGTTGAATCATATTGTGCAAAACCATAGTTCCATGCCGGTCCCAGTTTACAAACGGTAGTGTCTGTACCACTTATTTGATAATGGACCAAACATAAGGTTTTATCATTCATATAATCATTACTCATACCGCCGCCGGCCTCCGGATAATTGGCAGTACTTTGGAAGCTAAAACTCAAGGCTTGAGTTTTGTCTGCTGTAAGACAGTTAGAATACATCTTGGCACCAGCAGTAACATACTGACCACTGTCTACATGTTTTAAGTAAAAGCTTGGATAGGTGACTCCTTTGTATTTTTGGTCTGGAGCGGCTTCTACCTTAAAGAGGTTGTCACTTGTGAGACCTGTCAAAACACCTAGATCATTGGTTCCACTCCAAGTACTTGCGAATGTTCTACCGCATAAAAACAAGTTGGGAACATCTTGTTGGGGATTTGTTTTGTTGTAGTTGTACATTCCACTGTTGAAGGCAAAAACGTCGCCATCTTTCACTTGGTCGTACGAAACCTGTTGGTCTTTCACCAAAATGTTCTGCAATTCATAAGTCGCAGCACGTAACGAAACCCACGGCACACTTCCTGATAATAGGAGCAATGCCGATAATAAAATAAATTTACCTTTCATATTATATTGATTAAAATGTGATTTTATATAGCAAACAAACTTTACCCCCAAGGTTAGGGCGATTTAAAGAACGCTCTTTAGCTCTTACTAGGTTATACTCTAAGTTTTCTTTCATATTGGTATGGATTGGTTTTAGATTGATCTGCAAAGATAGGATATTTAGTGATTCAAACCTAATTTATACCTGGCATTTAACTATAAATAACAAATTATATAACGGATATTCATAAAAAAGGCTTTATGGATGTCTACTACAGACAATCTGCTTAGGATAGTTCTGCTAATTGGTCAGTATAACAGTTGTTTAGGAATGGATGTAAATTTGAATTAAATTTATGCAACCTCTACCGCGAGGTTTTTATCTGAGTTTCTGTTTCTCCTTTAGAATAATCTTTTACGAAGAATGGGCCAGATAAAGTTCAATGAGAAGTATGGAATTAGATATTTAACTTGATTGTCAATGGATGTCGTTTCGGAATGATGGTCCACAATTATAACTTAGAAACTAAGGCAATAGGGATAATAAGTATAGTGTGAAAATCTTAGTAGGCAAAACGCAAAAGCTGCTTGATAATAAAGTTCTAAAAGGTAATCAAAGCTTAATAAGGATGCAGATTTTCAGCTATTTTACAGGTCTTTCTGCCGGTAGAAAGAATAAGGTGATTCGTCAAAATCGGAGACCATTTGTAAAATCTAAGTGGTTATTTATAAATAGAATAACAAATACATTAAACTCAAATTTAGAGTCCCGTTCAATATAAAAATAAATTCTATCAACAATTTAATTATTAATCCTCTAACTTTTGGGGTTTCACTCCACATACCGCGTCTCTGCAGAAATACATTTCTCGAATCCGCACAATCCTTTTCTAAAAAGGGTAACGGAATTGTATTTGCGGCGCAGAAAGTGCTGAATATAGCCTAATTGTACCTGCGGACTTGCATCACGCCTCTCCACCGTAGGTGCTGAAAGTGTCTAATAGCAGGCAAATACAGAATCAATCAGAAAGTCTGAGCATTCATAAGCTCGTGCAGGACAATTTTTATGGCTGGACATGAGGATCTAAAAAAATGGATTTGTGACCATTTTTTAAGGTACGCGCGCAGGGGCCCTATAAGGAAAAACATGGACGCTTTTATTTTGTTGTTTATACGGAAAACGAATAGCCTCGTTGTTCAAAATATATTTGTTGTGCTTTCGACGAATTGCGTGTTAGTTTCAAAACACTCTTGATCGTGCATTTATGGCAGAAAAATAGAAGAAAAATGGGCGAAAAGTGTTTTCGAGAAGGATGTTTTTGGTCTTGTAAATACATTTTTCGCTTTTTGGAGTGCAAGACAATCTGTCATAAAAAAGGATTTTCAGGAAGAGACGAAACTCCCTATTAAACATAATGTGAAATTCCACCTATAGTTTTTTAAAATACGTGGCACGTGTCACTATCTGTTGTAACTATCTTTGAATAAATGAATTATATCAGTGCCACGTCAGTGCCGCCAGTGCCACGTAAATG
>JAQVXN010000415.1 GCA_028709135.1 Bacteroidaceae bacterium
TATTGTCATAATGAAAAAGGAAGTCGCTGGAAAAATAACGGCACGCAGACGTCTGAAATGGAATCGATAGATGTGAATTTGGCCTATGCTTCGGATGTAATTATTTCTGGCAATCAATTTACTGAGCCTGCATCGTCGAAACGCATTGGCATTGATATTTCCAAAAATTCTGCGAACATATTAATCAAAGGAAATATTTTTAATTTCGACGGTACCGGTATTCGGAATCGTTCTTACAAAACAAGTTATTGTTTTGACAATGTGTGGACAGGGGAACCGGCGTTTAGTACAGGTTTTAAACGAGTTCAAGACGAAACGGGAACTTTAAAGAATATGAAATAAGGAACTTCTCAGTTTGCACTGACTTCAGAGTCTTGCTCTTTGAGTATGTTATTATCCGGAAGTTTGTCCAAGGTAAACTCTCTTATTTCTGTATTGCCCCAACGAGGAATATCGTGTGGCAATTTACCGTAAAATTCAGCTAGAATACAGCGGTTAAAATAACCGTGTCCTACAACGAGAAGTACCTGTTCGTCAAAATGCTCCAAAAGAAATTTCAAAAACTGACTGGCGCGTTGTTGTAATTGTTGTGGAGTCTCCACTCTGGGAGGAAAATCTGCCGGTCGCACGCGTATATCTGTGATATGTACACCCGTAAATTCTCCCCAATCGCGTTCAGAAAGCAATGGAGTTTGGAAAATAGGCAGGTGAAACTGTTCGTTAAGGATTTCCGCTGTGTCAATGGCACGTTGCAAATTGCTCACAACGATAGAGTCAAAGTGCGTAGTTATTAATTTGTTTCGAAGTTTTAGAACCTGTTCTTTTCCAAGTTCACTCAAGTGCCCCGGCAGGTGCCCTTGCAATATACCTTGGGCATTTTCCAAGGTCTCACCATGGCGGGTGAGATAGATTTTAATCATTTAGCACGTATTTTAGTTTACAAAAGTACGAAATATTTCGTATTGTGGAAAAAAAACAGTACTTTCGTATGCTTTAGATTATAAAAATAAAAATGAAATACGTACAGTCCATTACTTTTCGTGCGTTAAGTGCACTTTGCATCGGTTGTTTATTGATTGCTTTTCCTGACAAAACCACTGCGTGGTTAGTGATTATCATTGGTATTTTGTTTCTCATTCCCGGTTTGATATCTATTGTTGCCTATTTTAATGTGTATACGTCGAAAGAGTCCATGCGTCCGCTGTTCCCCATTATTGGTATTGGCAGTGTACTTTTTGGTATTATTTTGATAGCGTTTTCTCACATTTTCATGGATTACATGAAATATGCCTTGGCTGCCTTTCTTATATTGGCAGGGATTTCGCAGTTGGTCACGCTGATAAATTTGCGGAAGTGGACGAAGGTGAACATATTCTTTTTTATCATGTCCTCACTGATTGCATTTGTAGGTCTATTTATCATAATTGCTGCGAAGATGATAGCAACGACGGTATTGACAATTTTGGGCATTGCGAGCATTTTTTATGCTATTGTGGAATTGATTTCTGCAATTCGTTTTCATAATGTACACCGTATTATTACGAATAAAAAGACACAGATGACAGAATACGCAGAATCAGAAACTGCAGAAAAAGAAGAAACAGACTCTGTTTCTGGGGAATGAAACACAAATTTCTTTTTGAGGATTTTGGATGATAATCGAACTTTTCCGGATAGTTGGATAGAATGAAGTATACCCGTAAAATAGCATTTGCGTACGAGTCAATGAATATTTCTGTTTATTGAAAAGTTCCTGATGATTATTCAAGAACGTGAGAGCATTTTTAATAGGTGTAAGCGTATGGATTGTTTGACGTAATAAATCAAATGCTCAAAATAGTTTAAGTACAGCTTGAAATAGTGTAGTATTTTAAGGATAAAAAACCACCGCTTTCTCTTGATTTTGAAAGCGGTGGTTTTTTATATTATCGTGAAACTCTATCTGATGAAAAGAAGTTCGCGATATTTTGGCAGGGTCCACATTTCGTCTTCAACAATGAGTTCCAATTTATCAATATGGTAGCGTATGCTCTCCATATAAGGAGCTACAGTGTCGTGATAAAGTATGGCTTTTTCACGTTGGTTTTCTACCTTATTGGCAATTTTGCGGGCATCAACCATTTTCTGCACGTTTTCAGTAATGAAACTAGTGTGTGAAGAAATCTTTTTGATAATGTTGATGTTGTCTGCATTCAAATCTTTAGCTTCTGCAGCAGGGAATACTTCGGCAATTTTATGAATATTGTCGATAAGCATGCTCTGATAGCGTGTAGCAACGGGGATGATGTGGTTCATGGCCAAATCTCCGAAGACGCGGGCTTCAATTTGAATTTTCTTTGTGAAAGTTTCCCATTTGATTTCGTTACGCGCTGTTAATTCATATTTCTTCATGACGTTCATGCTCTCGAACATCTTGATGGAATCTTTGTCCAAATAACGGTCGTAAATGATGGGGCAATTGGTTTCGCAGTCCAGTCCGCGATGTTTAGCTTCTTGTTTCCATTCCTCGCTGTAACCGTTTCCTTCGAAATGAATGGGTTTGCAGGTTTTAATGTCTTCACGCAGAATGGTCAAAATGGCATTTGCCTTTTCTTCTCCTTTTTCGATAAGAGCGTCAACACGCGTTTTGAAGCTGGTGAGGGCTTCAGCTACGGCTGCGTTGAGTACAAGCATAGACGCAGCGCAGTTGGCTTGAGAGCCTACAGCGCGGAATTCAAAGCGATTTCCG
>JAQVXN010000416.1 GCA_028709135.1 Bacteroidaceae bacterium
TCAGCGTCGCATCTGCATGATGATAGAGACAGCGAAAGGAACGCCGCTAAACCAACTTGTACTGCCTAAGAGAATACAGAACTTCTCCACCATAGCAGGTATGCTCGTAGATTATTGGCGCGCTACAGGAAAAATGAAATATCTGGTATGGGCATCCAGAATAGGCGATTTCCTGTGTTCTGACAGTGTGCAATGGACCGACGGATCCTATCGTTCAAACAAAACACATTATACGGCGGTGATTTATCCTGCCAAATCAATGATGGAACTCGCTGCAGCGGAAAAAGAAGCCGCAAAGATCAATCCTGAATGGATGGCACGCAGTGAAAAACATTTAAACTCTGCCAAGTTGGCGGCAATAGACTTAGCCAAAAGATTGGATAATATAGAAACGGAAGGAGACTTGACTTTCGAAGACGGCATGATTACCTGCAGCGCTCTGCAAATGGGCCTGTATGGTCTGACAACAACTCAACAGGACTTGCGTGAGAAAATGATTGAAGGTGCCCGCTACATGATGGACAAACATCGTTGTCTGGAACAGTTGCTCATTCCAGATTGCCGCATGTGGGGAGCCACATTGCGTTTTTGGGAGGCACTGGACATTTATTTCTTGCCAAATCAGGTCATGAACTCTCCGCATGGGTGGACTTCGTGGAAAATCTATGCCGAATATTATCTCTATTTGCTAACGGGGGAAGAAAAGTATCTGACAGACCTGATGAATACCTTGGGCTCCTGCGCACAAATCATGAACGAAAACGGCAAATTGCGTTGGGCTTTTATCCCGGATCCATACGTGCACAGCTGGATTTGCGTTCCGGATAAAAATAAATCACTGGGATGGAGTTCCCGGGACAGTATTGTTGGAGAACAATATATGGATCAAATCAGTACTTGGTGCCGACCGGCAAACGAAAATCAATTATGCTGCGACTACGGACTGGGAGGTGCAGGCGACAACACCGTATACGAAATTTTTAAAGCCATGGAAGAATGTGCTCTCACTACGGCTTTTGTTATTGTGGAACCAACCGGAGAAGTGAAATCTTGGAATTGCAAGGCACAAATCTCACCAGGCGGGAATCTTAAAGTCTCTGCATTGGAATCATGCATCGAAAAAATTCACGTAAACACGGACCGCCCCCTCCAGCTAAACGTAACTACTCCTATTGGAGAAAAACAATTTCATGTAGAAAGTGGCCTTCAAATGATTCCACTTTTCAAGAAATCATAGAAATGTATATTTCAACTTCTCAAAAACAAACCTTTCGGAATCATTTTTGCAGAAACTGAAGTAGATGTCAACCTGAAATATTCGCTATTGAAAAGAATAATTTGGTATTACGTCAAATAATTCTTAATTTTGCACATACTGTTAGAAGGAATCCATCAAGAAAATTCAATCGATGATGAAACATTTATTACGCGAAATTTCTCTGTTGGTTACTGCACTTTGTGTGGCCAGGATAGTTGTGCCAATGTTCCACGCTCTTGTTAATTTTCAAGACGAAAGAAATTTGTTTATAGAGAACAAAAACATTGAATAAAAAACATGGTATGACGAAGAACAAGAAGAGTATCTGTGGCTATCTAATAATGATTATAATTTTTGGATTATTAATCTTATTAGCTTTGAGATTCGGCATCAGCGCATATCAGAAAGGAGCTATCGAGATTCCGAATACAACGACATCCACCTTTTACATTTTTTGCCGCGCAGTTGCAGACAATCTGAAATCATCCGTGATGATGCTGTTAACTCAGATTATCGTCATTTTGTTTGTCTGTCGTATATTTTCTACGTTTTTCCGACATTTTGGACAGCCTGGCGTAATCGGCGAAATTGTTGCAGGCATTATTTTGGGCCCCTCATTTTTAGGTCACTTTTTTCCAGGAGCGTTTCATTTCATTTTCTCTCATGAATCCTTGGAAAACGTGCACATGATTAGTCAGATCGGACTGGTCCTGTTTATGTTTGTTATTGGCTTGGAGGTAGATTTCAAAGTCCTTAAAAACAAAATCAATGAGACCTTATTCATTAGTCATGCCGGAATTTTGGTTCCTTTCTTTTTAGGTATTATCGCCTCGTTTTATATCTATCGCGAATATGCCACACAAACCACCTCTTTCCTCTCGTTTGCACTTTTCATTGGCATTTCAATGAGCATTACGGCTTTTCCTGTTCTGGCCAGGATCGTACAGGAACGGGGATTGACACGAACGCCGTTAGGCGTCCTGGCCATTGCTTCCGCTGCAAACGACGATGTAACAGCGTGGTGCTTATTGGCTGTTGTCATCGCCGTGGCTAAAGCCGGTACCTTCGCCAGTGCCTTGTTTGCCGTAGCATTCACCATTTTGTATATCATATTTATGTTCTTCATCGTGCGTCCGTTTTTTTACAAAATGGGTAAAATCTATGGCACTGGAGAGGTCATCAACAAGAGTTTTGTCAGTCTGATCTTTCTGACGTTGATTATTTCCTCTGCACTCACAGAATTATTAGGCATTCATGCCTTGTTCGGCGCTTTTATTGCGGGAGTCATCATGCCTCCAGATTTAAATTTCCGCCACATAATGATGAACAAAATAGAAGACGTCACTTTGGCCTTCTTCCTTCCTCTGTTTTTTGCTTATACTGGATTAAATACCAATGTCTTGCTTATAAATAACCTGTCCATGTGGATGGTTTGTGGACTGTTTATTCTAATGGCTTGTATTGGTAAA
>JAQVXN010000417.1 GCA_028709135.1 Bacteroidaceae bacterium
CGAAAGGACTTCAGAGATTTCCTTTTTAGCAGGAAACGTAATTTCTCCACAGATATAATCTTTGGATTCGCCGTGCCCAACATCAATCAAGTCTTTATATCGTTCTGAGAAAACCATTTGCTTCACTCCTTTATTGTAGGTATTGAATTGCCAAAGCAATCAGCGACAAACAGCGATTGAAAAAGTAATCGTAATACCTAGTGTCTGTTATGTCGATTTTATCAGTTTCATGATGCCGTATTCTGAAGCTGTTGCCGATGTCGGTCAAAGTTTTAAATTCCGCATTAAACAGATCAGTGATTTCTGCTTCTCCATGAGCCATATCGTTCACGATTTTTGCGGCAGAGTGCTTTTTGTCAAGGGTGGTGTAGTATGTTTTCAGACGCTCAAGAGCATCCCAAATCTTTTCGACGGCATCTCTCTGTGATTCAGGGCACGGCTGTTTATGCAGCATAATTGCTTCTGAAAGAAGTTCCCGTGTGCCTTTTTCCTTAACAGCGGCAATATTATTTTCGATTTCTGGCGTAAGTGGGTTATTCTCAACAACCCGTTCGATAATTTTCTCACCTGTCAAAGTGTATAGCAATCCGGATTCTGCAAATATCTCGTTTATTTCATTCTGATATTTTGAAAATATCATTGATGTTTTTAGGCAGTTAGTATACCAATAGTTTTGATAACGTTCATTATTCCATCCTTCAGAGATGTCGTTTATATTTTGAGCTATGAACTCGGTAAAATCTAATAATGCGTATTGATCATATTTGTCACCAATTTCTGGTACACCAATTTTTCTGTTTTCGTCACGAAATAGGGCTGGAATTTTGAACTTCATACGGTTTTGGAATGCATTTTCATTAAAAGCCAAATAGTCACTTGCTGTAAAATCATGATGACATTTTAGAGGAAAAAGGTGTGTTAAATTCTTGTAGTATTTTCCACAGCAGTCAATGATCAATGCATACATGTCTACTGTAATATCGTATGTTTTCTCTATTGGCGCTCGTAAACCATGCCGCTCTGTATAATAACTCATTGTATTTCTCCTCTCAGGCGCTTGCTTCTTCAAGCGATAACATCTCACAAAATGCTCCGTTTCACTGCAAATGCATCAGACTGATTTGGTTTTTCTAATAAACCCAGATGAGCAGTTGGAAATGTTCATTTCTGCACTATCCAACTTTTCACTATTGCTATAACTGTTGTTATCTTGAACTGCTGGTTATTAGCCTAATTGGAATATGATAATCGGAAATTAATGAATTTCGGATTGTTGTCAACAACCCCGTCTCCATGACAGGAATCCAACATTTTACGAAGGTTATACTTTTATATTTGCTACAAGAAATACACTTTTATTTTCTATAAAAGCCTTTGTTCTTTCCATTAGATAGAAATCAAGATATTCTTTTTTCCCGGAACTTATTTTAATGTATTTCATAAACTCAGATAAATCTAGCACATGCAAATAAACTCTCTCTTTTATCATTACACTCATCATTTCATATACTATTTCCTTCCAATCTCCAAATGGCAATAATTCTGATACTAATACAATGCAATGCGGTATTATATTCTTGTTAAATTGAATAATCTTACCATTTGAATCAAAAATATCAACATCTTTATCAAGTTTTTTCTTTGCCCCAACGAGTTGTTTAATTCCTTTTTGTATTTGTTTTTGAATATTTGCAACTTTTTTATCCATCGACTTTTCGTTGATTAATGAAATTACAGCTAATGCCTTTGATTCAATTAGAAATATCCCTTTATCATAAAATGCCAATATATCTGTTAACTCTCTTTCTCCGTTTTTATTTTTAATTTTAGGATTTTTATATAAATCACACGCGAAAAGACTTTCTAAAGATGCCCAAATTTGCTTTTCAAAAGTTTCCCCTTCATTTTGATCATCCAGGTGGATTTCGTTTACCTCATTGAGACCAATAAAAAAAGACTTTTTACTTTTCCATTCCGAAAAATGGCCTTCAATTAATAAAGTTTCAATCTCTCGAGCTTTTAAATTATCACGTGATTTATCAAGAGAATAATCGAAAGAATCTAGTGAAGAAACAACTTCAGTCGAGAAGTCACCAAAGTAAAGTTTTTTCGTGTTTCCAAGCATTTTCAAGATACTTTCCCTATCATTTTCATTAAAAGACACATAGGCTACAGCCGCACACACATCAAGTTCATTGTATAATTCAATAACGGTTGAACTTTCCTGCATTATTGCTTTTAACGATTCATGTTCTTGAACAAAACGATGCGTACCAGTGATTAGCAGAAAATTAACTGCATCATCATATATTTTCACTCCTGTATGAAAAAATATTTTATCAGTTTGTGAATCTTTTCCAAACAAAAAAATAACCTTACACCCATTAATTATTGCTCTAATTGTACTTGAAGGAGCTTTTATGATAATTTTCGAGCCATAATCATCTGCAATGTACCATATTGAAGCATTTTCACTTATTAATTCTTGATATATCCTTTCTGCATTCCTCATTTTTTCTCCACCTACAAATAAATTTCAAAAAATAGTGGTTTCCTAAGTGATCGTACCGTTTTTTATATGATAGTTGATGTTGTTTTTTTTACAAAAATCAATTACTATATCAACCTGCTGATTATAGAACGCTCTATGGGTTGTGAATGACGTAACTTCTCTACTGTAGTTTGTTCGGCCAAAGATAATTTTGTTGGCGAACGAAACAG
>JAQVXN010000418.1 GCA_028709135.1 Bacteroidaceae bacterium
AAAGGCTATTTCAAGAAATACCAAACTGTTAATACTAGATGAGCCCACAGCTGCCCTTACTATCAAAGAAACTCAATCATTGCTTAAAGTTCTTGCAAGCTTGAAAGCCCAGGGTGTTGGAATGATTTATGTCTCTCACCGAATGGAAGAGATCTTCGATATTTCTGATAGAGTGACCGTCCTGAGAGATGGCCAGCTCGTAGGCACAAGAAATACTGACGAAACCGATGATAACGAATTAGTAAAGATGATGGTTGGCAGAGAGATCATCAATCATTATCCGCATTGGGAATACAATTCCAAAAACAAAAACATAAAGCTAAAAGTTGAAAATTTGAATGTAAAAAACAAACTTAAAGACATTTCGTTCGAGTTATATGACGGTGAAATTCTCGGCATTGCAGGCTTAATGGGAGCAGGCCGAACAGAATTAGCCAAAAGCCTTTTCGGGGTCGAGAATATCGAAAGCGGCAAAATCTGGATTGATGGAAAACCAGTCTCGATCAATTCCCCCAAGGATGCAATCGACTTGGGGATATCCTTAGTGGTGGAAGATAGAAAAGATGAGGGACTTGTTTTAATATCGTCTTCTCAAAATAATATAAATCTCCCAAACATGGATCTAATATCGCGTTTTTCTATTGTGAACGAAAAGGATTCAGTCGAATTATCTAACAAAGTTGTTGAGGATCTATCTGTTAAGACATCTTCAATCAAAGTTAATGTTAATACACTCAGTGGCGGAAATCAGCAAAAGATAGTTATAGGAAAGTGGTTAGCCCGAAATCCTGAAATTCTGATTTTGGATGAACCAACACGTGGTGTTGATGTCGGTGCCAAAAATGAGATATATGAAATTATTATTCGGCTGGCCAAAAAAGGAGTTGCGATCATAATGATATCTTCAGATTTACCGGAAGTTCTTAATATACCAAACCGCATTTTGGTGATGCACGAAGGCGAAATAACTGGAGAATTTTCTAAGGAAGAAGCAACTCAGGAAAAAATAATGTTAGCAGCAACAGGAGTATCAGTACAATGAGAGATTCTAAAATATCTAAAAATGAAAATAAAACATTGAGAAAATTAGACGCAACGACAATACAAAAACTTACTCCTCTGGCTGTGTTGTTGGTTTTGGTTATCGTCATGTCTTTTGCGTCTGAGCACTTTTTGACACTATCGAACTTCTTGAATTTAATGCGTCAAATTTCGGTTAACGCGTTAATTGCTTTCGGTCTCACCTTTGTTATTTTAACTGGAGGAATTGACCTGTCAGTAGGTTCGGTCGTTGCTTTAGCAGGGGCCCTGGCTGCCGGAATGATAGCCAGTGGCATGAACACTTTTACCGGAATTTTGCTGGGACTATTATTTGGTTTCCTTGCGGGTGCGCTTAACGGGGCAATTGTTGCTTTAGGTAATGTACAGCCATTTATCGCTACGCTTGCCACAATGACTATTTATCGAGGGTTAACACTCTTATATACCAATGGAGTTCCTATTACCGGATTGAGCAAAAGCTTCACCTTTTTGGGACAAGGTTATTTTTTCGACGTAATTCCGGTACCAATGGTGATAATGTTAATTGTTTTTGCTGTTTCTTACGTAATGTTGGCTAAAACAAAGTACGGAAGATATATTTACGCCGTAGGCGGAAATGAAAAAACATCATTTTTATCCGGAATTAACACTAAAAAAATAAAGATATCTGTTTATGCCATAAGTGGTTTGTGTGCCGCTTTAGCCGGAATAGTGCTGGCAGCAAGGCTCAATTCAGCTCAGCCCACTGCAGGGCAAGCCTTTGAAACAGATGCTATTGCTGCAACTGTTATTGGCGGCACAAGCATGGCCGGCGGCAGAGGCTGGATTGTCGGAACATTCATTGGAGCCCTGGTTATTGGCATAATTACTAACGGCCTGAACCTACTTAATGTTCAGCCATATTTTCAACAAATCGTTAAAGGACTGATTATTTTAGCGGCAGTCCTTCTGGATAGGGCTAAAGGAAAATGACAGACATAGCCTTTTTATAGGAAATGAGGTGGTCTTGCACAGATTAATTCCATTAACTGCTAAACACATCAAATAATAATCAAGGAGGATATAAATGCCAATAATTCCAAATGAAGAATTCAAAGAGAGAATTGTAAAAACGCAGACTAGCATGAAAGAAAAGAACATCGACTTGCTGTTTTGTTTCGCGAGTCAATCCGAACCACAATATGTCCGCTACTATTCCGACTATGCTCCACTGTTTGAAACTGCTGGTTGCCTGATACCGTATGAGGGTGAACCAACATTACTGGTTGGTCCTGAAAGTGAAACCTTTTCAGCTGAGTATTCACGTATAGATAATATTAGGAAGATCCTATGTTTCCGTGAATCTTCAGACCCGGAATACCCTGACGCACAGCTGGATACCTTCGATGAAGTTATTGAAGAAATGATGGCAGGAAAAAGGCTGAAGAAAGTTGGCATAGTGGGTTTAAGCATTATCACTCACGTTGTCTACTCAGAACTGTTGAGCGCCATTGAACGACTTGGAGATGTGGAGGTTGTTCGCGCTGACGATCTGGTAAATGATCTTAAGAAAATCAAATCGGACAACGAAATAGCCTGCCTGCAGAAAGCCTATGACATCGCAGAGTACTCTCTGGAAAAAGTAGTCAATTCCATTCGTATCGGAATGACAGAAAGCCAGGTAAGAGGTATTGC
>JAQVXN010000037.1 GCA_028709135.1 Bacteroidaceae bacterium
TGAATCTCGTTTCTGCTATTACTGCATATTGCTTCTCTGACATTAAGCCACAACCTCTTTCCGGATATGAAATCGTTCAAACTAATCAACACTCGTTTTTCTAATTTCTTATCCCGAACTCAAGTATTCATACTGAATTGTTTTTACCCAACACTCTTCTAAAAGCGCTAAATTTCATAAAATGGGATTCATTGCAACTTTACCATATTTCTAATCTTTTAAATCGAATTGCAAGACAACCAAATTAGTACCTTTTACCGCACAATAAATAAAGCTATTGCGGATTTTATTTCAATGGATAAACAAAATCTTTTGAACTTTCGATTAAAGAACACTTTTACAAACTAATAAAATCAGATCTTTTTATGCAGTAATAAAAAATTCGTTCATACTTATTTCCAATAACAAATATTGATTTAAACAAAAAAGGTTACCCTTTTTATTTATAAGGGTAACCTCTCTATGCTAATAAAAATAAGATCTATTCAGAACGCAGAGTAAAACGTTTGAAAGCCAAAACAGTACAAGCCTTGTTTGCTTCTTTCAAATAAGTTGCAACTGTTTTTGTTGTATCCATAATGTAATCCTGATTCAATAAGCAGGACTCTTTATAGAATTTGTTCATACGACCTTCAGCAATACGTTCAATCATATTCTCGGGTTTACCCTCTTCGCGGGTTTTCTCCTTTGCTATCTCAAACTCTCTTTCGCGAATATCTTCTGGAACATCTTTTTCACAGATGGAAACTGGGTTCATAGCTGCAATCTGCATAGCAACACCATGACCGTATTCTGCAGGAACATTTTCACTTAAAGCAACCATCGTGCAAAGTGTATTTTTTGCCTGGTGATTGTAGCATGAAATGTTTTCTCCTTCAATGGTCATGTAGCCATCAAGTTCCATTTTTTCACCTGTAATACCACTACGATCCGTAACAGCCTGTTCTACAGAAAATCCATTCAACATCAAAGCCTTAACTTCATCCAGCGTTTTGCTCTTGTTGATAACAGCCAAATCAAGAATACTTTGGGCCAGTTTTATAAAATCTGCATTATTTGCAACAAAATCCGTTTCGCACTTCAAAGCGAGAATGGCACCAAAACCATTTTCTGCTTTGCAAAGGACGCAACCTTCTGCAGCCTCACGGTCAGAACGCTTTGCAGCGACAGCCTGTCCTTTGGCACGAATAATTTCGATAGCTGCCTCAATATCATTATTGGCCTCAGCCAATGCTTTTTTGCAATCCATCATACCAGCACCCGTCATTTTGCGGAGCTTAGTAATATCTGCTATTGTAACTGCCATAACTCTATCTGTGTCAATAATTAATATTAGTTATTTTTCTTCAGCTTCTGCAGCTTTGGGTTCTTCTACTACGACTTCAGGGGCAACTTCAACGACTTCTTCTTCATTCTTATCAATGCGAGCGCGTTGAGTACGACGACGACGTGGTTTTGATTCTTCGTCTTCACCATCTTCGGCTTGAGCCTCAGCAGCAGCTGCATCAGCCTTTTCTAACTTACGTTCTTCCAAGCCTTCAGCAATAGCACCGCAGCAGGCATCCAGCACTGCTTCAATACTCTTTGTGGCATCATCGTTAGCAGGGATAATAAAGTCGATATTGCGTGGATCTGAATTCGTATCAACAATTCCAAAAACTGGAATACCCAGACGATTAGCCTCATGAACAGCAATTTTCTCTTTATAAACATCAATAACGAACAACGCAGACGGCAAGCGAGTTAAATCGGCAATAGAACCAAGATTCTTCTCTAATTTGGCACGTTGACGAGAAATCTGAAGAATTTCGCGCTTTGACAAATTTGAAAATGTTCCATCAGCAGTTAATTTATCGATATTAGCCATTTTCTTCACAGCCTTACGAATCGTTGTAAAGTTAGTGAGCATGCCACCCGGCCAACGTTCCGTTACATATGGCATATTTACAGACGTTGCTTTCTCAGCAACAATATCTTTAGCTTGTTTTTTAGTAGCAACAAACAGGATTTTCTTTCCTGATTTGGTGATCTGCTTTAAGGCTTCTGCTGCCTCGTCGATTTTCGCAACCGTTTTATGCAGGTCGATAATATGAATACCATTGCGCTCCATAAATATATAGGGAGCCATAGCTGGATTCCATTTTCTCTTTAAATGGCCGAAATGGCAACCAGCCTCTAATAATTGATCAAAATTTGTTCTTGACATTGTTTTAATTTATTCGTTTACTTTCTTGTTTGTTTTTCGAACCAACTTTCAAGTAGTCCACCTTGCATTCTTAATGTTCTCTAAGGAGGAATCTCAAAAGTTTAGATACTAAACATCATCTTCCAAGACAGAAAATTAACGTTTACTGAATTGGAATCTGCGACGTGCTTTGGGACGTCCCGGTTTTTTACGCTCAACTTCACGGCTATCGCGAGTTACGAAGCCTTGTGCGCGCAATGCACTTTTATCTTCTGCGTTGATTTTCACAAGAGCGCGAGCAATAGCCAAACGGGCTGCTTGCGATTGTCCAGTAAAACCACCACCAAAGATATTTAGTTGAATGTCATACTTTTCCAGAGCATCAAGAACCTCCAACGGCTGTTTTACAACGTACTGCAGCATAGGTGAAGGGAAATATTCATTGAGTTCTCTTTTGTTTACTATAATTTTACCGCTACCTTCGGTCACATAGACACGTGCAACAGCACTTTTACGTCTGCCTAATGCATTTACTACTTCCATGTCTGATTATTTATACTGATTAATATCAATTGTTTTAGGTGTTTGAGCTTCCTGTTTGTGCTCACTTCCTGCATAAACATACAGATTTGTCAACAACTGCGCGCCCAGACGATTTTTTGGCAGCATGCCTTTTACCACTCTTCTCACCAAGCGATCTGCACCGTTGGGTTTCGCCATAATAGCTGCAGGAGTAATTTCACGTTGACCTCCGGGATAGCCTGTATAACTCAAATAGACACGATCGTTCCATTTGTTACCTGTAAGTTTAACTTTTGATGCATTGATAATGATTACATTGTCACCGCAGTCGACATTGGGCGTGAAAGTCGGTTTATACTTGCCACGCAGTAGCTTTGCAACTTTCGTGCAAAGGCGACCAAGCACCTGGTCGGTAGCGTCTACTACCACCCATTCCTTCTGCACTGTTTCTTTATTTACAGAAATGGTCTTGAAACTTAATGTGTTCACTTTTAAAATTTTAATTCGTTTACCACTAAAAAACTTTCTTTTTGTGCTCCGTTCAAAGGCAGGTTGGCCAAAACCTTTTCCTCATTACATCACACATTGGGCCTCTTTTGAGGCCACTTGATAATAATCGGCGTGCAAAGATACTTATTTTTAATAAACTAAAAATCTTTGTCGAGTTATTTTTTTAAAGTAATAACAAAAAAAACGCCTTTTTCTGTCTTTCGTGACATTTCAGGCGTTTTTTGTTCTTTTACAATTCATAAAATTGATCATCAATCCTTTCATAAAAAAAATGATGAAATTTATTTGACAACTTCTTTCAACTGCACTTTTCCAATATATTTCTTATCTACCACAATAAGTAAAAATGGGTGTATTGTATATGATTGCTTTGCGCCAACTGTTGTTTGATATTCAAATACCAATTCACCAGCACTGTTTTGATGTAGACCGATTGCTTTCATTTCTATTGAATGATCACTCTCAGGTTTTGCAGCTACAATGACATATTGTTTTTTGAAATCTATCGGCGTTGGTCTTCCATTTCTACCCATTACAGCTGCAGCACCAAAAATTTGATCAAATTCGTTTTGTGTATTAATTTTTGGTGATGTTATTGTTTTTATACTGTTTTGAATGAAATAATTATTTGCCAACTGAAATGGGATATTCTGTGTTGTTTGAAGCACCTCATTTTTCACCTTTGTTTTTACGCATTTTGCCATAGAATTTTCAGGACAAAACACCGAGAACAAGGCACAAGCAGCTATTATGCAAACTGAAAATCTCATTTTCTAAAATGATTATTAGAACTCTGCCGTCTTAGGCGTACGCGGGAAAGGAATCACGTCACGAATATTCTGCATACCCGTCACGAAAAGAATCAGGCGTTCAAAACCAAGTCCGAAACCTCCATGAGGACACGTACCATATTTGCGTGTATCCAGATACCACCACATATCTTTCATGGAAATGTTGCGAGCTACAATTTGATCTTTCAGTTTCTCGTAGTTCTCCTCACGCACACTGCCACCAATAATTTCGCCAATCTGCGGGAACAATACGTCGGTGCCTTGTACGGTTTTACCATCTTCATTTATCTTCATGTAGAAAGCCTTGATTTCCTTGGGATAATCGATCATGATAACAGGTTTCTTGAAATAATCTTCCACCAGGAAACGCTCATGCTCACTAGCCAAATCAACACCCCAATAAACAGGAAATTCGAATTTATGGCCGTTTTTGGCAGCTTCTTCAAGAATTTTGATACCTTCCGTATAGGGCAACCGGACAAAATCCTCGGAAACAACAGCATTAAGACGTTCTAGCAATGATTTATCGATCATTTTATTCAGAAATTCCAAATCGTCTTTACAATTATCCAAAGCCCAGCGAATACAATATTTAATGAAATCCTCTTCCAAATCCATTAAATCAATCAAATCAATGAAGGCAACTTCAGGTTCAATCATCCAGAACTCGGCCAAATGGCGCGGTGTATTGGAATTTTCGGCACGAAAAGTAGGACCAAAAGTATAAATGGCACCCAGTGCAGTAGCGCCGAGTTCTCCCTCCAACTGTCCACTTACTGTCAATGACGTCATTTTACCGAAGAAGTCGTCGGAGTAGTCTATTTTTCCATCTTCACCTTTTTTGAGATTATAAAGATTTTTCGTTGTCACCTGAAACATTTCACCAGCGCCTTCACAATCACTGGCCGTAATCAGAGGAGTATTGAAATAGAAAAAACCATGTTCATGAAAATAATGATGAATAGCAATTGCCATATTGTGACGAATGCGAAAAACCGCACCAAACGTATTGGTTCGCAAACGCAAGTGAGCATATTGTCGCATATATTCAAACGTTTGTCCCTTTTTCTGCATGGGGAAATCGGATGGGCAGGAACCCAAAATTTCTATTTCAGTAGCCTGCACCTCACTGGCCTGACCAGCACCCGGGCTTTTAGTCAATACGCCATTCACACTTAGGCAAGCCCCCGTTGTAATTTGTTTGAAAAGATCAGCATCAAACTTCTCCGCATCAGCTACAATTTGTACATTTTTAATTGTTGAGCCATCGTTTAAGGCTATAAAATTTACAGCTTTACTACCACGGTGTGTACGCACCCATCCTCTCACATTAACAATTGAACCGTAGGACTCAGAGGTGAGTACATCTACAATTTTAGTTCTTCTAATCTTGTCCATTGTTTTTATTCCTTAAGTTTATTCGAAAGCGCCCATACGAAGTACGCGCACTTCATCTTCCGTAAGGAAGCGCCATTCGCCACGACGCAAATTCTTTTTAGTTAATCCAGCAAAATAAACGCGATCCAATTTAACAACACGATAGCCGAGATGTTCAAAAATGCGACGCACAATGCGGTTTTTTCCACTATGGATTTCGATGCCTACCTGTTTCTTGTCCATCTCGCTGGCATATTCAACGGCATCTGCTTTTATCACACCATCTTCCAATTCAATGCCGTCCGCAATTTGCTTCAAATCACCAGCAGAAACAGATTTATCAAGATAGACATGATAGATTTTCTTCTTCAAAAATTTTGGGTGCATAAGTTTTGACGCCATGTCGCCATCATTTGTCAGGAGCAATACGCCAGTTGTATTTCGATCCAAACGTCCAATGGGATAAATTCTCTCAGGGCAGGCACCTTTAACAAGATCCATAACCGTTTTACGATCTTGAGGATCATCGCTCGTAGTGACAAAATCTTTAGGTTTGTTTAGCAGAATATAAATCTTGTCCTCCAATTTTACACCTTCCTCATGGAATTTGACTTCATCAGTCCTCAAAACTTTACTACCAAGTTCCTTTATTACTTCTCCATTTACTGTCACCAAGCCAGCCTGAATATATTTGTCAGCTTCACGGCGAGAACAGATACCTGCGTTAGAAAGAAACTTATTTAAACGTATAGGTTGCGTGGGATCCACGTTTTCTTCCTTATAACGTAATACTTTCTTCTCACTATATTTTGCAGACGGATCGTAATCCGGGGTACGAGGTTGAAAGCGAGAGGGACGACGTTGTTGATAACCGTCTTGGTGTTGATAACCTCCACTTGAACGACGATCAGGATCAAAACGATTATATGAAGAACGCCCATCAACCGGTCTATTATTATATCCGTCACCTTGTCTATTATTATAGGAAGAATATCCTTCGCGGTACCCAGAATCCGTACGGTTATACCCGCCATCACTGCGATTATTGTCGTATGAGCGACCGGGACCACGCTGATAGCCACCTTGCGGACGACGATTAGATGAGTTATAATTGCCCCCATTATCGTAACGATTATAACTACGTTTTTGATAGCTACCATTTCCTTCGCCAGATTGACGATTATCCATTGTATGTTGATTATATGCTTCACGTGGAGAGAATTGCATATCCTCCTGCACGTCACGATTATTACGATAGCCTCCTTCACGTTGTTGGTAACCACCTTGGCGATAACCACCCTGTTGATAGCCACCTTCTCTTTGCTGATAGCCACCTTCACGACGTTGGTAACCGTTCTGATAGCCACCTTCTCTTTGCTGATAACCACCTTCTCGACGTTGATAGCCGTTCTGGTAACCACCTTCACGTTGCTGATAGCCGCCTTCACGTTGTTGGTAGCCACCTTCACGTTGCTGGTAGCCGCCTTGGCGATAACCACCCTGTTGATAACCGCCTTCTCTTTGGTAGCCGCCTTCTCTTTGGTAGCCGCCTTCACGACGCTGATATCCACCTTGATAACCCTCATCACGCCGCTGATAACCACCTTCTCGTGATTGATAGTCTCCGCCGTTTTCACGTGAACTTCGTGTATCAGTATAAGGCGATATTTTTTCACTAAACGGTATGTGCCTACGAATACGTGGCCGCCCTGTGGTTTCTTTTACTTCACTAGACTCTGCTGGTTGTGAATTGACGTTTTTCTGTTCATTCGCAGAATCATTCTGCGTTTCCATGTTTTCTTCACTCATTTTTTAAAAAATTTAGCCTCGCGGCTCATTTATATTATAATTATTTTCTTAATCATCAAACCTCACGGTCTGAATTTTATTTTGTCTCTCAAATTCCCGTATAGGAATGCGGTGTAATAGCTCTCAGTTCCATTTTTACTGATTCAGATACGTCCAATTTATTAATAAAATCATCTATTGTTTTTTCCGTTATGTCCTGATTTGTTCTTGTCAAAGCTTTCAACGCCTCGTATGGATGAGGATAAGCTTCTCGACGCAAAATTGTTTGAATCGCTTCTGCAACGACAGCCCAACAATTGTCCAAGTCACTATTAATACTTTCCCGATGAAGTAAAAGTTTACGTAAACCTTTCAATGTACTTGCGATGGCAATCATCATGTGCCCTAAAGGTACGCCGACATTGCGCAATACGGTAGAATCCGTCAAGTCGCGCTGCAAACGAGAAATAGGAAGTTTCATACTCAAGAAAGACAGAATCGCATTAGCCATGCCCAGATTACCTTCCGAGTTTTCGAAATCAATAGGATTAACTTTATGCGGCATCGCACTCGACCCCACTTCGCCTTCTTTAATTTTTTGTTTGAAATAATTCATCGAAATATACTGCCAGAAGTCACGATCCAAATCAATCAGGATGGTATTGATGCGCTTCAATGCATCAAAAATTTGGCCCAATCCATCATAATTGGAAATTTGCGTGGTAAATTCCTCTCGCTCCAAGCCAAGACGTTCGCTTACAAAGCGGTCGCAAATATTTTTCCAATCAAACTGAGGAAAGGCCACATGATGAGCATTCAAATTTCCCGTGGCACCCCCGAATTTAGCAGGAAAAGGCAATTGTTTCAAAACAGCGAACTGGCGTTCCAGACGATAACCAAACACGCGGATTTCTTTTCCCAAACGCGTAGGTGAAGCAGGTTGTCCGTGAGTATGTGCCAGCATAGGAATATCTTTCCATTCCTCGGCATAGGTATTTATTTGATCTATAAGTTCCTGCAAAGCAGGCTCATAAACGTTTGTCAGTGCCTCTTTCAACATTAAAGGGAACGACGTGTTATTGATGTCTTGTGATGTCAGTCCGAAATGGATAAATTCCTTATAGGCATCCAGGCCTCCTATTTCATCAAATTTCTCCTTAATAAAATATTCGATTGCTTTCACGTCGTGATTAGTCACTTTTTCAATATCCTTCACACGCTGAGCATCGGTTTCTGTCAACTGTTCGTAAAGCTTACGCAAGCGCGGAAACAAATTTGAATCAAATTCCTTTAACTGGGGCAATGGCAATTCAGCGAGCATAATGAAATATTCTATTTCTACTCTTACACGATGCTTAATTAAAGCATACTCCGAAAAATAAGGTGAAAGGCAGTCAACTTTACTCCGATAGCGTCCGTCTATAGGTGAAACGGCAGTAAGTACATCTAAATCCATGCGTATAATTAATTGTTTTGCAAAGTTACAGCTTTTACATCGAACAATTTGTTTTTTATGATCAAAATCATATTCTTCCGTTCTCTTTTCTTCTAAAAAACCTGTAACTTCGTCAACTACACTTGTTTTTGACTTCCAGGGTGTCTTTTTTGGGCTCTTTTTTACTCGCTTTCGAAAAATTAAGCTGTATATTTGCAAGCCTAGAACGTACCTGCATCGTTCTTTAAAATAAAAACACTTTAATTTAGAATATGGAAAAATCAGAATTATTTGACATCATCTCGCAGTTCTCCATCAATGGCACCGTGAAAGAGGTAAAAACTCTGGGCAATGGGCTCATTAATGATACTTTCAAGGTAACAACAAAAGAAGCAGACCAACCTGATTACGTATTGCAACATGTAAATAATGCCATCTTCACAGATGTAGACATGCTCATGCACAATATCGTAGCCGTTACCACTCACATCCGTAAAAAATTAGAAGCGTCTGGCACTCAAGACATCGACAGAAAAGTACTCTCCTTTATACCCAACCGCAGTACAGGTAAATATTATTTTCTCGCTGCTGATGGTAAATATTGGCGCATCATGGTTTTCATTCCGGATGCCGTGACCAAAACAGAAGTCACTCCGGCATCCTCTTACGACGTTGGTATCGCTTTCGGCAATTTCCAGGCCATGCTCTCTGACATTCCTGAAAAGTTGAGTGAAACCATTCCTGATTTTCACAACATGGAATTCCGCATGCAGCAACTTCGTGATGCCATCAAAGCAGACAAAGCAGGTCGTGTAGCAGAAATGCGCCCTCTCATTGACGCCATCATGACGGATGCTGACGAAATGTGCAAGGGAGAACGACTTTATCGCGAGGGTAAACTACCAAAACGCATCTGTCACTGCGACACAAAAGTAGACAATCTGATGTTTGATCAGGCTGGCAACGTGCTTTGCGTCATCGACCTAGACACGGTAATGCCCAATTTCGTATTCAGTGACATTGGCGACTTTCTACGCTCTGCAGCGAATACAAGCAAAGAAGACGAAAAGGAACTTGACAAAGTAAATTTCAATTTCGAAATTTTTAAAGCCTTTACAAAAGGCTATTTGAAATCTGCCAAGAGCTTTTTGCTCCCCATCGAAATTGAGAATATTCCCTATGCTGCCATGTTATTCCCCTTCATGCAAACCGTCCGGTTCTTTGCAGATTATCTTGATGGAGACAACTATTACAAAATACAATATCCGGAACACAATCTGGTACGCAGCCGGGCACAATGGAAACTCTACGAAAGCGTACGCGCTGCCGTGCCGCAAATGACAGATTTCGTACAACAGTGTATTGCAGAAATGTAGCACATTGCCAGATCGTTAAATATCTAAAAATGAGGAGAAAGACATGATTGTTTTTCTCCTCATTTCTTTACTTCCAAGTATAAATCATCCTTTATTCTAATTATTGGTGTCCAGTAAAAGCTTTCATAACGAGTTATACATACTATTTCGTTCATCCAAATATAAGAGATATTAGGACATCAAAAAGGCTGTGTTTCTTTTAATAAGATCTTTCCTAGAAAAAACTTTTCCGGATTTCAATTGAAGGCGTTTTTACCAGACAAACGAAGAGGTAACTAGATGATTTACACTTCGGGAAACTCAGAATTTCTATTTAAGAGAGAATACGACTAGAATAACCTGTACAAGTAGGCTAAACTACCTTTTTCAAATTTTACCGGACATTCATAAACAGATCTGCCATTTGATATTCTGCGCACAATGAATCATGCCCCATAAAAATTTACTTTTTTAATCCTAAAGTACATCGATCTACAAGATAGACAATGCTAACATAAGGAATTCCGGCATTTGTTTGTAAACCAATCTCACATGTTCGACTATTACTGTAACCAATGCGGATACCTTTCTGTTTAATCTGAGGGCTCAACTTACGTAGTGCATACGTATTAAGTTCAGGATGCGTAAATCCTTTATCTCCTGCAAATCCACAGCATCCAACTTCTTCAGGAACAAAAACATTTGTAGAACAAAGTTTGGCAAGAGCAATAAGCGTGTCATCGAGTCCCATCAATCGCATGGAGCAAGTAATATGCACAGCAATTGGTTCTTCTATCAGATTGAATGTCAGACGATCGCGCAAAAAGGTATATATAAACTCAGCAGGTTCATACATTTTTATATTTTTAATCTTTTGGCGCATACGGTGAAGACACGGGCTCTGATCACACAGAACAGGATATTCGCCTTCATGGCTTGCACTCCATAAAGCAGCTTCAAGTTGGGCCGTTTTCTCATCCGCTATCTCAAACATCCCTTTACTTTCCCAAATAGTACCGCAACAGAGGTTTTGCATATTATCAGGATAAATAATCTCACATCCGGCCTTTAATAGCAAATGCTCTACCTCATTGATAAGCGGCTTATCCACAGGTGATTTTTGGGGCAATCGAAATGTCTGATTAATGCAGCTTGGAAAATAAACAACTTTGAGACGCGTCTGATTTTGAAGTTCCCAAGCTTTCAATGTGCGTTCTCGCTTCTGAACGTCAAAACTGTAATAAGGCTTCGGCAAGGAAGGAGTCCAGAGAGGTATGCCCATAC
>JAQVXN010000038.1 GCA_028709135.1 Bacteroidaceae bacterium
AAAAGAAATTATGAAACTAAGCTTTTTTGATGCAATACTTCTCGGCTTTAAAAAAATTTTCTTTTACAAAGGGAGAGCTAGAAGAAAAGAATATTGGGCACTCTGGTTTGCTGCACTTTTAATTATTGCCATTATTACATTTTTGCTATTCACTCTAAAGCATAAAATAGATCAAGAACCTTTGATATTCAATTTCATAGGGATTATTGAGCATAAGATCACAGCTGAAAAAACAATTCATCTAATCATTTCCATCACTGCTATCATCCTATTGGGTTCCGTATCTATCAGGAGATTACATGATATAGGAGATTCCGGATGGATCTATCTTATATACGCAATCCCAGCATTAATTATACCCTTTGTACCTCTTTATATATATTTCTACTGGCTTGTAATCTTTGCGTCGATTTTATGCTTCATTTTTACATTAGGCATTGGCCTTTCGGACGGAAATATAAGAGATAATCAATATGGGAAAAGTCCAAAGTATATTCTGAAAAATGAGAATAGCAGAAAAAACTAACTGCAATTGTTTCTCCTAAAAATTACCAAAAAATTGGGGATTTGAAAAAAGCATTCAAGGATAACAGATCAAAGTCTCTTATTCGCTGGCAAGCATGAGAATAAAAAAGAAAAGGCTCAGTCCGTAAAGTTGGTGATTTAACAAGTTGTAGTTATTAGAAATCGCCCATTTAATGCTTACGTCCGAGTTCATTACTTATTTCAAGATAACTAACGTAGAACCCAGTTCAGAAAGAGTATCGATTCGTTTAGCATTAAAATTTAAGTTATAACAGATTCTACTGGCCTCGCATCAATCTGACAGCAGCGAATTTTAAATGTTTCAATTACATTTCCTATTTTTAAAACAGCATTTTATAGGTCAGGACTTTAATCAGGCAGAAACTTTTTACCTCATAGGACCTGTGAGACACTTGATACTTTTCTTTATTTGGCTGAAATTCTATGTGAATATAGTGTCTCAAATGAAATATCACTTCTTATTCTATGTGACGCGGTGTGTTTCTTTTGTGACGCGACGCGTTTTTTTCATGACGCACTGCGTTTCTTTTGTGACGCACCGCGTCACCAACTTTGATTGAGCAAGTAAAAATTTCCAGAACACGATCGAATCAATTCTTTGAAAGCAACAACTTATTTTAGGTCCTAAAAAGTAAATAATGAGTAAAATCAAATGATCAAGCATGCCTTTAGATCAGAACATGGACAGAATATCCTTATTGTTGATTGATTTTCTTGGCATGAGCCAAAAGTAATATTTATAGATCTTTTAAAAGGAGCCATTTGTTAAATCCACAACTTTACGAACTGAACCGAAAAGAGCTCTAAAGATATTCTATCATTAAAGCTCTTTTTTAAGAAGCTGTTTTGAATTCTTTTGGCCTCTTTTTGGCGAATTTCGTGGATTTGTTTCTCGATTTAGCCCGCTAAACATTCAAAACAAATCCGATTAATTTCCTCAAAAGACTTTCGATAAAAATTCCAAACAGCTTCTAAAAATAGACGTATTGAGGTTATTTCAACGTGAACTTCACTTTTGAAGATATGGCATCCGAGGCCGTACCTATCGACGCCTCAAACTCACCAGGTTCAGCATTCCATGCAGAAATACGATCATCATAAAAACTCAAAGCATCACGGCCAATTGTAATCGTTACGTCACGACTTTCACCAGGCTGTAAGAAAACTTTGCGAAAACCTTTCAACTCTTTCAAAGGCCGTGGCAAAGAACATTTCAAATCGCTTATGTAGAGTTGTATCACTTCTGCTCCCGCACGACTACCCGTATTCTGTATATTTACTTTGAAGCTGATACTGTCTTCTTTGTTTATTTCTTTCTTATCAGCTTGTACTTTTCCTAATTTAAACGTGGTATAGCTCAAACCATGTCCAAAGGCAAAAAGAGGTTGCACTTTTTCTTTGTCTGTCCAACGATAACCTACAAAAATGCCTTCTTTATATTCCTCGTCGACAATGTTTTCGTTTGCACGTTTTACTCCCGGATAAGCGCCCAATTTATGCGCACCATAATCATCCAGTTTTTGTCCCCACGTAAAAGGAAGCTTGCCACTAGGATTAACATCCCCAAACAAAACGGCAGCCAAAGCAGAACCAGCTTCTGAGCCTAAGTACCAACCTTGCAAAATTGCCGGAACATTCTCTTTCCAGGGCATCGCCGCAGCATTGCCAGAAATACATACAAAAATCACTTTTTTATTAACTTGAGACAACGCTTTCACAACTGCATCCTGACCATAAGGGAGCCCGTAGTCCGTACGGTCGTCGCCCTCACTGTCCTGATGATTTGCCTTATTAAGCCCACCAAAAAATATTACCACATCTGCCTCACGAGCTTTCTGCACAGCTTCATCAATTAAGGCTTGTGCAGAACGAGTTTCTTTCAGATTTTGGCCGGTAGAAAGACCATCTTGCATGCCCCCTGTATCTCCCACATAACCACGAACATATTCCACTTCTGCTTTTGTTCCTACACGAGCTTTAACAGCATCTAAAGGAAGTATTTCATGCTGCACTTTCAAAGAACTGCTACCTCCGCCTACCGTCATCATTTTGACGGCATTCTCTCCGACTACAAGAATTTTCCTTGTTCGATTTAAATCAATTGGTAAAACGTTGTTTTTGTTTTGCAAAAGTACAATACCTTCTTCTGCAATTTCTCGCGCAGCTTTATAATGGGCATCGCTACAAAGAAAACCATAAGGATGATCCCGACGCATAGAAGTGCGGAAGAAAAGTCGTAACACCCGACGCACTTTGTCATTCAGCTCATCTTGTGAATATTTTCCCGCACTGATGGCCTGTAAATAGGGATATGCCAGAAAATAATTGTCGTATGCATTGCTTGTATTTTTCGTTAAACCATCTGTACCTGTGCCAAACTCTAAGTCAAGCCCGTTACGTACAGCTTCGTCTGTACTATGTGCACCGCCCCAGTCCGAAACAACAACGCCATCAAAATTCCAGCCCTTTTTCAGAATATCCTGCAACAAATATTGGTTATGGCAATTGTGTTGATTTTTATAGAGATTGTAGGCTCCCATAATCGCCCAAGCACCGCCATTCTGTACAGCAGAACGAAATGCAGGTAAATAGATTTCATGCAGGGCCCGATCGGAAACAATCACATTTGTCTCAGAACGATCTTTCTCATTATTATTAAGGGCATAATGCTTTACACAAGCAGAAACCCCGCAGGATTGGAGTCCTTGCACATAAGGAGCTACTATCGTAGAAGAGAGATAAGGATCTTCACCCATATATTCAAAATTACGGCCATTCAGAGGTGTACGATAAATATTGACACCCGGGCCCAAAATCATATTTTTATGACGATAAAGGGCCTCTTCGCCCAAACTACGACCATAAAGGCGAGCCATCGCAGGATTCCACGTAGCCGCCAAACAAGTCAGAGCAGGGAAAGCTGTACACGAATCATTCGATTGACCCGCCTGATTCCATTCATCCCAAAGGACATCGGGACGTACACCATGAGGACCGTCATCCGTCCAAAAATCAGGGAAGCCAAGACGTTTCACCCCAGCAGAACTAAACTTGCTTTGCGCATGAATAATAGCAATTTTTTCTCGCAACGTCATACGTGAAAGGGCATCTTCCACTCGTTGCTCCAATGGTTTCGTTTCGTCCAAATAAATGGGCTGCATTTGCGCTTTGGTTTGCATGGCAAAAGCCAAAAGAGCAAAGCCTATAAGCATTCGTTTTTTCATATTAAGATTGGTTTTAATTATTTCGATCACTTCAAAAAAGCACTAAGGCACTTTTAACTCCATTGACTCAATATATGTCTTTTGCGGTTGGCAATTTGCATATCGGATGGATTCCAAAAAATCTCTCATAGCTCTCCACGCTTCTGTTTGAGCAGGACGGGCATCACGAATTTCCTTAAACGAAGTACGTGGAGCCTCTGAAAACTTCACAATCAACTCATCCCACATTGGAGGACGTCTAAAAGCTAACATGCAAGAAGAATCTACCTTTTTAAAAGGCCAGAACGTATAACCGATATTATTTTCACACATTACCTTACAAAAATCGGCCTGCCACTCATCCGTGTTATGACCAATTTCACCCATATACATAGGTAAACCTGTCTTATTACGAAAATCAATGAAACTGCGAATAGCTTCAGCAGAAGCACCCCCTCCATAACGATGACACGTAAACATCATATTTCTGTCAAATTTCCAATTCGAGAAGGGTTCAAAATTACTATTCCACTGAGCTCCTCCAAACAACACAACATGGTGAGAATCAACCTGCCTAATAGCACGACAAGCACGTTGCTGCATCTCCTGTAAACGTGCATTCAATTCTGACGTATTAAAAAAAGGAGCAATCGGTTCATTCATAAATTCATAGCCCAGAATAACAGTCTCATTTCGATAATGACGAGCAATACGCTGCCAGATTTCACAAAAAAGTTGGGCACTCCGTGCGCTTTCAAACAACCATGGATAACCATAACTATCATCAATGTTGTCACCTGTTTGACCACCAGGGCAATCATGCATATCCAAAATGATATAAAGGTGGTTTTGCCTACACCAATCTACCAATTTATCAATACGCGCAAATCCGTCCTGATGACTTGTAAGGCCCATGTAGTCCTCATCCGTAAACAATTTGTAATTGAATGGAACGCGAATCGTATTCGCTCCGGTATGGGCTATAAACGATATGTCTTCTTTTGTAATATAATTATCCTTAAACTGTTTCCAAAACTCTGCAGTTTTATCAGGACCAACCAATTGCCGAAACATCTGATCTATCATCCATTCACAATTGGTTTTTTGAAAACCAAACATATATCCTTCCGGATTCAGCCAATTTCCTAAATTCGTACCACGGATGAAAAATTTACTTCCATCTGGCTGAATCAGATTTTGACCTTCTACGTGGATAAACCTGTTTTTTGCTTCCACTCCGGGAACAAAACAAAAAACCATTAGAAATAAAAAAATAAGCCTTTGTTTCATTCTACAATTTTTTAGCGAAAGAAAATCCTCAAGAAAA
The DNA here is from genome assembly GCA_028709135.1 of Bacteroidaceae bacterium. Taxonomy (GTDB): domain Bacteria; phylum Bacteroidota; class Bacteroidia; order Bacteroidales; family Bacteroidaceae; genus UBA6382. The sequence goes on from JAQVXN010000038.1 coordinate 5,077, forward strand.
TTCTATTCAAATTTATAAATCATTCAGGCAACTTTTCACTCAGCGCCTGAATTCCAAATTTTTGAAAGGTGTATCAGGAGCAAACAACTCGTTTTTTTCATCACTTTCTTCATTTTTCTCTTTTACGAATTTTTCCAATAACAAACTGCACATATTAAATCAAAGTATTTAGGTTAACGATTATTTTACAACTAGGAATTTGGCTACGGCGCCCTTTTTACCCGCTTCGTCAGCAGCAATAACATAATAGATTCCGGTAGAAACATGATCTCCACTCTTATCACGGAGATTCCATGTAAAAGTTCCTCCAACTGAACGCCCTTGTGCTACAACCTGACCAGATGCTGTAGTAATTTTTACATCACTATCAAAACTCAGGCCATCTACCCTCACATTGCCTTCAAAATCAGGACGTACTGGGTTTGGATAAACTTTGACATTACTTTTTTCCAATGTTTCCTGAGGTTCTGTGGCATCACTACGATAGCCTATGAGCCCAGCATCAGTACCTATCATGACCTCTCCTGTTTTGGGATTGATCGCCATAGAATAGATCACATTTGACAATAAAGGCGAGTTTTCTGCAGTAAAATGATGAATAGTAGTCAGCCCGTCCGCACTAACAAGATAAATGCCATTCCCACTCGTACCGAACCATTTCCGATTTCCTCCATCAATAGCAATGCATGTAATGGGAACCCCCGTAAGCAAATAATCTGCATAATTAGTTCCATCGTTACGTGGCACTTTTACTTGAGTAAAGACGGGAGAATCTCCAAAGAAATCTGTTGGATTCGTTAGCACGAAAGGTCCTTGATTGGTAGCAATCCAAATATAACCATCACGATCCTCAACCACGTCATACACTTGATTAAAAGAATAGGTCGTGTTATCCTGATTCGTAAACTGGTAGCGAAACTTCCAACTGTCATCACTCTCATCTTCAATAGAGCTACCAAAATAAAAGGCCAAGATACCGGCGAAATGAACAGACGTAGTACGACGGTGTGTTATCCATGCAATACCCCTACTATCGAGTAAAATTTTATCGAAAGTAGGAAAGCCGGCTAGCGTACTAAAGTAAAAACGCTTCCAACTCCCATTGGTCATCCAAATTTTGAGAATACTGTCAACTTCGTTATTAAGAATCCATAAATTACCGAATTTGTCATAGGTAAGTCCGGAAGTACGAACATATTCCTTGGGATGGGCATCATGTGGCAAAATTGTTGACAAAGGACTATTATCGCAACTATATAACTTTACAAAACGACCATTTCTGAATTCATAAAGCCCTCCTCCTGCTGCGCTGACAAAATGATGTGTATCATCTTTAGGATCTTCAATAACTGACGTCACATTTTCATAAGGTATACCTGTTTTTATTGCAATACTGTCTTCATCAAAATTAATCCATTTGCCTTGGTCAAAAGCCATCACCGTTCCGGGATAAAACTTATACGTATAATTAAGACTGCCGCCACCTACAAGCAGACGATTATTTGGAGTATACGACAAAAAGTAAGTCAAATTGCGAATCGGGCTATTCGGAATAATTGCATCAGCCGCCGGCTTTAAAGAATCTCCTTGTAAGATAAAAGGTTGGAGGCCTTTATCTCCCCGACTGGCCCAATAAGAATTGCCGTCATAAGAAAGCATTTGGAAATCATTCGCCACATTCAGCGTTTTTAGACTCTCATTATTATCCATCATTACAATTTGAGTTGCATTTCCAAAAACTGCCACACCATTATACATATTATAATAGGTATAGTTCCCATTTGCAATTTTGACAGCATTACCAGTTTCTATATCAATTCGATAAATACCATCATTTCCATGTGCATAAAGTTTGCCATTAAATGGCAATAAGTGATCCATAACCACGCTACTCAAATGTTTCCAATTAGAAACATCAAGTAAATTATCACTAACATCTCCGGAATAAAGACCTTTTGGCGAAGATACAATTATTTTATCTCCAATACAAGCACAACTAGTCACTATGGCGCCCAATTTATAAGTACTCGAGAACTCCCTACGCTTCATATTGACAACCACAATTCCGGAATTTGTAGCTAAATAAGCATTAAAGCCATTCATGGTGATGTCATTAACGGTTTTGTCCTCTAGATTACTATTTTTAAATTCGGGCATATTTGTGATACTGTCATTTGTGCCCACCACATCCATATTATAATCATCATAAACGAGTAGGAAAGCACCTTCTTTCTCGTTATATTTCATCAATTTAATACTACAGTCACTTAATCCCGTTGCCTTTGAGAAAATATTTACTTTTGTATCACCTGGGTGATAGCTGTAAATACTTCCGTTACAAAGCGAATAAATCAGTCCCGCCGCAGGTTGATTGTAAGTGGCGTTGTGATAGGACATGTAAGCCGTCCATTCACGAGCATTCGCAACCCCTGTAACAGTCAACAGAAAAAGTAAAAGCAGTAGTTTTTTCATCTTACGTCAGTTCTTTTGAAAGTAGCTCAACAGAGCAACCACAGCTCGAGCGCGATGACTAATTTTATTTTTTCGCTCTTCTCCCATTTCGGCAAAAGTTTGTCCTTCTTGTTCCGGAACAAATACAGGATCATAACCAAATCCTTTTTCACCTCTTGGATCGGTAGTTATTTCGCCATCCACTTCACCAGCAAAGAGTTGTTCTCTTCCTTTTTCTATTAACGCAATAACAGTACGAAATCTTGCATGACGATTAGAATTTTCTTTCATTTCTCTCAAAAGTTTCTGCATATTAGCCTGAGGATCGTGTTCTTCTCCGGCATAACGTGCTGTGTGTACTCCCGGCTGACCTCCTAAAGCATCAACTTCCAAACCTGTATCGTCTGCAAAACAATCTAATCCGTAACGGTCATATACATAATGCGCCTTAATAAGCGCATTTCCTTCCAACGTTTCTGCGGTCTCGGGAATGTCAGCCACGCAGCCAATATCAGCCAGACTGAGAACTTCGATATATTCAGGCATAAGTTCTCGTATCTCACGCAATTTGTTCTTATTATTTGTCGCAAAGACTAACCTTCGTTTCATATGATTATCTATTTGATTCGTACTATTTCTGTTGTATTACCTCAAAAGGTGTTCCTGATAGTTCTGCTGCAGTATCCGAAAAAGAAGAGTAATAACTACCCAAGATATGAGACGTACGTGACAAACTCCATAAATCGACTACAGCATCTTGAATACCTTGAAGCGAATTCCGATTAAGAGAAATCCTACGCGTAAGTACTCTCTCTCCATACGTTTTTCTGAAATAATCACGCACACATTCATCGTCCGTACAAAGAAAAATCTTGTCAGCTTCTCCTTTTTCCAATAAATCATCTATCCGTTTACGAAAAGAAGCCAATGGGCTGTATTTAATCGACATTTTATTGTCTACCCTGCGGATATGGACTCCCAACATTTTATCTGAAAATTTTTCTGTCATTTCCAGTATTTGCTGATTCAATTCGACTTTTGGCTTAAAACATTTTCTAACATCAGAGGCTTCATATGGACCCAAAGCATAACAAGTATCCATATAAAACGAATCATATTTTTCTGCCAACGATAATAAGTTTTTGTTTTCAGATGGAGAAAAACACCGCCATTCTTTTTTATATCGGAATTTTCGCAATAGCATTGGAAAAAACAGGTTATCCTTTGTTGCCGGAGAATCGAAGACTGAACCAGGAACAATCGTAACATTCTGTTCTTCAATTGGTTTAAAAAGTTCATCAAAACGGGCGCGAAAATCCCAAGTAGGTTGCCAAACGATACGTACTCCGCCTTCTATCTGTGGGGCTGCCTTCACAACAGACGTCACCACACGCATTCGGTTACCCAAACCTGAAACCGGGACAATCGTTATTTTCGCCATTACTTGCCTTTCATTTTGTCAAAACCTTCTCCAAAAACACCGGCCACCTTGCCTTGCGAAACAAAAGCGCGGGGATCAATATGGCGTATGATTCTAAAAATGCGCGTGCTCTCACTGCGACGGCATAAAACCACCAGCACCTTTTGAGGCTGCTTCGTATACCATCCTTCACCATCTAACATTGTCACACCACGACCGGTTTTCGCGATTTCTGTAGCTATTTGTTCATATTTCTTTGAAAATATAAGAAACTGTACTGATTGACGTACTGCAATCATCGAATTATCCAACGCAAACATTTCTATCACCATGGTACAATAACCAAAAAGCAATAATTCTATGCTGTGAAAGACCAAGTAACTGGAAGAAATAATCAACAAATCACTCAGCATAATCATTCTGCCCAAACTTACGTCGCGATATTTATTTACAATAGCAGCAATAATATCCGTACCGCCTGTACTTCCATTATTTAAGAAAACAACTCCCAATCCGATACCCTCAATAACTGCTGCAATAACACAAGACATAAATTTTTGGTCACCCAATAATTGAGGAAACGTTCCATCTGGATTCTTCACCCAGCCTTGCATGACCGCCATCAACATGGCCATAAACAAAACAGCATAAATTGTATTAAGCATAAACTTCACACCTAATACTTTTAATGCCAGAATAAGAAGTAACACATTTAGCGCTAAAAAAGTATACTGTACTGGTATGCCTGTAGAATAAAAGACTACGGCTGCAATACCCGCGACACCTCCTGTCGTGAAATGATATGGTAACTGAAAGCAAACATACCCCGTCACATAAAGCAGAATGCCAAATGAGATGAACAGTAAGTCCTTTATTTGCCTAAAAGTAGCCAATCCCTGCGGACTCATTTTCTTCAAATTTTTTATTTTATCACAATATTCACTATCCTGTGAGGCACCACGATGATTTTAACAATCTGCTTGCCTTCCAAATATTTTTGGGCAGCTTCAGCTTTAAGAGCCTCTTTTTGAGCATCATCATTCGAAATATCTGTCGGCAATTTCAATGTAAAGCGTGTTTTTCCATTAAATGAAATACTCACAGTTTCACTTTCTTCTTTCAGATACTTCTCTTCACAAATTGGCCACGCTGCATCACATACTGTTGTTGCATTACCCAATTGTTCCCATAATTCTTCGGCAATATGAGGGGCATACGGAGCTAACAATCTGACTAACTCGCCCAACACTTCTTTGTCTGTACATTTCTGCTGAGCTAATTCGCTTACACAAATCATGAACGCAGAAATTGACGTATTGTAAGAGTAGTCCTCCATATCTTGACTTACCTTCTGAATAAGCCTATTAATACTTTTCAAATTCTCAACAGTCGCCGTTCCTTCCTGAGGTTGAAATTCTTCATCGCGATTCCAGAACAGATTCCACACTTTTCTCAAAAAACGTAAACAACCATCAATGCCGTTGCTATCCCACGGCTTACTCATTCGAATAGGACCTAAAAACATTTCATAAAGACGCAACGTGTCAGCACCGTACTTATCTACAATGTAGTCCGGATTCACCACGTTAAACATACTTTTAGACATTTTCTCTATGGCCCAACCACAGACATATTTTCCATTTTCAAGAATAAATTCTGCATCATGATAGTCCGGACGCCAAGCTTTAAAAGCTTCTATATCAAGAATATCATTTTGAACCATATTAACGTCCACATGAATTGGAGTCACCTCATACTGATCTTTTAAACCAACAGAAACAAATTTGTTGGTACCTTGTACACGATAGACAAAATTACTTCGTCCTTGTATCATTCCTTGATTTACTAATTTATGGAAAGGCTCTTCCTCACAGCTCCAACCATAATCATGTAGGAATTTATTCCAAAAGCGAGAATAAATAAGGTGCCCGGTAGCATGCTCCGTACCACCGATATAGAGATCTACACACCTCCAATAAGCATCCTTCTGCTTATCAACGAGCGCTTTTGCGTTATGCGGGTCCATATAGCGCAAATAGTAAGCAGATGAACCTGCAAATCCGGGCATTGTGTTCAACTCCAACGGGAACACCGTTTGTTGATCTATCCGACTATTCTCCGTGATACATTTATTTAAAGTGTCCCAGGCCCAACGTGTAGCATGTCCTAATGGAGGCTCTCCTGTTTCAGTTGGAAGAAATTTATCTACAGGAGGTAATTCC
>JAQVXN010000419.1 GCA_028709135.1 Bacteroidaceae bacterium
CACCAACACAGGAACAAATGGTACAGTAGCGCAAGGCGTGCAACAGCCGTTTGAAATTTCGGTAGTAACAGGAATAGAAGAAGCCAAAGGCATTAACCTTTCGGTTTTGGCATATCCCAACCCAACTACCGATTATCTTACATTGGAAGTGAAAGAATTTGAACTTTCAAACCTAAGCTTTCAATTTTTCGACATGAATGGAAAGCTTTTGCAAAGCGAAAAAATTACAGGCAATCAAACAAGCATTGTTATGAGTAATTATGTGCCTGCAACGTATTTTGTAAAAGTATCCTCTAAAAATAGAGAAGTAAAAACGTTTAAAATCATTAAAACTCAATGAGGCAGCATTTTTTTATTGAAAAATGCGTAGCCGAATTAGTCCCGATAGCGAAGCGTATCGGGAACAAATAAAAAGAAACTAAATTATTAAAACAACAAACAATGAGAAAGTTATTTACAGTTTTAGCCGCCATTTTATTAGCAGCAACAATGTGGGCACAAGCACCACAAAAAATGAGTTATCAGGCAGTAGTCCGAAACAGTAGCGATGCCCTAGTTAGAAATACGACAGTGGGAGTGCGGATTAGCATTCTACAAGGTTCAGCAAGCGGTACGAATGTTTTCAGCGAAACACAAACCCCAACTACGAATGCTAATGGATTAGTAAGCATTGAAATAGGTGGAGGGACACAGTTCAGTGCCATTGACTGGGCAAACGAAATCTTTTTTATGAAAACTGAAATCGACCCAACAGGTGGAACAAACTATACCATAACTGGTACAAGTCAGTTACTAAGTGTTCCTTATGCCTTCCATGCACAAACTGCTGAGGCTATTGCAGGAGCAAATAAACTTCACCTTGGGGATTTCTACCAGGGCGGTATCATCTTTTGGTTAGATGAATCAGGGCAACATGGCTTAATAGTAAGTCCTGAGGACCAAGGGATAGACATGGTTTGGGACGATAATACTCAGGATGTAACAAGAGCTGATAGAAGAGGAGTTGGCGCTGGAATGTACAATACGGAACGCATAATTACTAAAGTGGGGGGAAGTGGAGTTGCTGCCAAACTATGTTCCGATTACAATGGTGGTGGATATGGTGACTGGTACTTACCTTCGGTAGACGAGTTGTATTTCTTAGATGAGGGTCAAAATGCGGCTAATATTGTAATTACGGGTTATTATTGGAGTTCTAACGAAGCGAGTAATGTTAGTGCCTATTTTTACAGCTTTGGTAATGGTACCTATACTGGCGACAATAAGTTTCAGACATATAACGTGCGTGCTATTAGGTCGTTTTAATAAGCCGATTTTTCAGAAACCCTGTCGGTGTTTTGTAAAGGTTTATGACGTGGAACGGATATCTACAATTTGGAAGCTGCAGAAGCAATTCAGATGTCTGCTCATGGTGATGTAATTCATTTGATGTCAGATCCTCCGGAATCCGAAGTGGGTAATATAGATAGTTTTATTGATTAGTGGGTTTTGCCGGATAAACTCAGCGATAACACCGATTTTATACCAAATACATCGAAATTGATGCACGCATTTACATGGTAACGTTGTGCTGAATAAAGGTGTGGTGGGCAGCCGTAAAGTGTTTATCCAGAAATATAAGGTTACGTGAAAAGGACAGGTGGAGATATATTTCTTGCCTGTTCCTTTTTATTTGAACACGTTGGTTTTACGCTGTGTAGCCAGCAATTGGAAAGGCGTTTATGAAATAATTTGAAATATTGCCAATACGCCATCTAAATCCCGCCTTTTGGATAAGGTATTTTCAAGTTGTCTGCTTGTATGTTTAGTTCCATGAATACTAACTACTTGATTTCAATTAATGCGCAGATAATCCTATTGATATCAATTGTTAATGCGTAAATAATGCTAAATGTTGCACAAATAGTACGAATTGTTTTTCTAAAAACCTCCTATGTTTGCAATAGCTACACAGTTAAATTAAATGTCAGCAACCATATGTTTATTGAACTATAAAAAACGATGATATATGAGTTTATTCAGCAAAATAAAGCAAAAAGTGTTTTGTGAAATTATCGATAGCGTTGAATGGATCGAAGACGATACGGATATTATGATTTGGCGTTTTCCTCGTTACCAAGCAGAGATTAAGAATGGTGCTCAACTCACTGTGCGCATAAATCAGGTCGCCGTTTTGGTAAATAAAGGTCAATTTGCCGATGTGTATCAGCCGGGGCACTATGAACTCACTACCACCAATATGCCTATCCTTACAGCCCTTAGAGGATGGAAGTACGGTTTTAATTCGGCTTTTAAAGTGGATGTCTATTTTGTAAATACTAAACCGTTTTTGAATCTGTGTTGGAGTACAACAGATCCCATTTTGATGTATGATCGTGAATTTGGACTCATTCATTTGCGCACTTTCGGCTCGTATTGCTTTCGAATAGAATCCAACCCCATTAAATTTATCCGCAATATGGCTGGAACCGATTGGGATTTTACGACCGATAGCGTAACCGAACAATTGCAAAACTTTTTGACTGCTAAATTTACCGATTATTTGGTCGAATCAAAAATTGCTGCTCTCGACCTTGTTGCAAATCTGAATGAGTTTTCCAACGAACTCAATATTGCGCTAAAAGACGATTTTTTTGAATATGGTATCGAGCATACCATGTTTTTAATAGAAAAGGTCTCGTTGCCCGAAG
>JAQVXN010000420.1 GCA_028709135.1 Bacteroidaceae bacterium
GCTTTATTTTATTGATCTGCCAGTTTTCGCGAACAAGAATCGCTACCTGCTCACCGGTTCCACGAACTTCCTCCATTAATCGCTTAAGCACAACGACAAATCGAGCATCTTTCTTTGCAGATGTTTGCCATGTATTATCTTTATAATAATAGCTAATTTCTTCACCATAATTGCCAAAGTCTTTTATACCAACTAGCACATCGGTTTCTTTATAATCTAGTAGATTATATTTTCCCCATAAAGAAAATCGTTTATCATATGCTGACAGCAAATTTAAATCGGCTCGATAGTTTTTTCTGAGACTAAATAAAAGCCAATGATCCTTTATAGGAGCAAGTGTGTCAAAAGCTTTTTCGTCGGCTCCTCGAAAACGATAAATACATTGTTTTACATCTCCAACTACAAAGAAGTGAAAATCAAAAACTTCTCGGAATTGTTTCATAAGGTTAATTTGAACATCATCTGTATCTTGAAATTCGTCAACAAAAAGATACTCAATTCGGTTTTGCTCGCCTTTTAATGCGTGGCCATAAATTGAAACTAATTCTTTTAGTTTAATCATTAAATCACTTAAGCGAACAGAACTTAGTGAATCGAAATGTTCTCGTATTCTTTTTTCAGCTTCTATCGGGATGCTAGTGATCATTTCATGAAAAACAATGTTGTCAGACTTTCCAAAGTTCAAGTCATCATTAACTATGTCTATATTTTTGTTCTGCAACTTTGTCATGATTTCTGATATGCGGTTTTGCAACTCGTACATAGCCATTGGAATGGCACGATCCGTATCCTCGTTATAGTTCTTTTCGATATATTCGTTTAGTACTTCTCCAACAATTCGATCTTTTTCATGCTTTCCTGAAACAATCGAAAGATCCTTGCCAAGTCCCAGTAATACGGAATAACGCTCTAAGATTTTTTTCGACAGAGCGTGAATCGTACAGATTTGCATATTTTCAATACATTCTGAAAGTTTTAATGCTTCTTGATCTAGTGTTAAAAGAAAGTAGTCTTGGAAATATGTTTGCAAGCGCTTTTTCATATTGCTTGCAGCATCGTTTGTAAATGTCAGCATATAGAGTGCTTCTGGAAGCGTGTCTGAGGTGTACTTATGCTTATATATTAAATAATTAATCCGAGAAATCATGCAAGTGGTTTTTCCAGTACCCGCTCCGGCTGTAACCATAATATCTTCTTGAATATTCGCGTGTTCGAGCTTATATTGCGCAAAATTAAAGTTTGTATATTGATCAAGCTTATCTAAAAAAGCAGAGTTTTCATTTTCTCCGTCAATAATGGAAGTTTCAATTAACATATCTTCCGGCAAAACATAAATTTCCAATTGAAATGTATTGTGCTTGAGATTCCCTTTTTTATCGTACATTGAAAAACGCTCGAATGAGATTGTATCAAGCGTTTTTATATATCTGTTAAAATGAATCACTAATTGGTCAGCGATATCATTATTAGAGCAGACAATATTGAGTTTTACACCAGATACCCAGTAAGCAAGTAATTGATTAGCTGCTTTAACAGCAGAACTATCCCATTCCGTATATGCAAAACAAGTCAAATACGAATAATATTGACGCTGTACTTTTTCGTTGGATAAACTAACCTGAGTTTCGGCATCTACGCTTTCTTCAGGTTCAAATAATTTCCTAATTCTTTGGGTTGTGTTCAGAGTTAGCTCGGAAAACTGTTTTCCTGTAGCTTTTCTGGCAGAAGAAATAAAATTTGTGAGTTTGTTGTAGAGCGAGTTAGAGAGATCATTTGACAAAATTGTTTGATCACGGTATGATAAAAGATTGAGTTCAGTCTGGCGATACCCCTCCTCATCGATAAATGGATAGCACGCAATTGGAAATACTGGTATGTCTTTATCAATTTCATTTTTAATGATTGATGTGAATGCGTATCTGTATTTATCAGCTTGTTTAAATGGAGAGTGAAGTGCTTTTCCTGACTTAAGATGAATATAATCGTTTTTAACATTCTTTATATCTTCAGCCTTATAGCCTTTAACTTCAATTACTACGATCCCGTAGCCGGGGATCAATACAGCATAGTCGAACTCAAGGACCCCCAGTGTTCTATTATGATAGCAAATACAACTATCAGGAAGGAAAGAAAAAAAGGCATCATACATTTCCGCTTCGCCACGATTTGTAAAAGTTGATTTATGCGGGTACATATATGCCATTTTTCTATTCTCCTTTTGCTCAAAAAATTATTAATAGGTATACTTAATTAATTATATATAATGCATCCAGACAAGTCAATAATTTTAGGACTAAATGTCGAATATTTGTGTGTTTTTGTGGTGTTATATGTTGTTTTCTCTGTTAGTGATACTTTTAGAGTGAGATATTCTTGTGGGTTCATCATGAACTATGGCTAGGTTCATGCGAAAGACACAATTTCCCCTTGGCGGGAAATACAACCTTATCTGAGTTAAGTTGATAGTCTATTTCACTAGGGAGCAATGTTTAAAGTAACGCTTAATAAATCATATAATAACGGTTGCTAGTGCAAGAACCATTGCTTCTATAGGCCGCTTCTTTGCGAACATAACCTGCTTTTACAAGGTCTGCTATGGCTCTTTTGACAGTGCTACGTGAAAGAGATAAATCAGAAGCGATTCGGTTAATCCCCGGCCAAGCCTTCTTTTCGTTATCCATGCGA
>JAQVXN010000421.1 GCA_028709135.1 Bacteroidaceae bacterium
ACACGCGCAAGCGTTGTTTTGGGTAATAAAGTTACGAAATTAGAATCCGGTACATATAATTTGAGTAGCAAGGATTGATCAGGCAGAGTGCATTATGAAAAAGAGGCTGTGTTTATTTTGAAACACAGCCTCTTTTTAGTATTTATAGGATTTTATTCTTTGTCGATTAGGTCCTGTAAATATTTACGTGTTTTAGCCAAGTAATTCTGACTCTTTTCGTTTAGTTCATATTCAATAGTAATGGCACCCTTGTAACCTTCTTCTTTGAGAATTTTAATGATAGCGGGGAAATCAACATCACCCTCAGGAATAGGTTTCTCTTGTCCCAAATTATAAGGATCTTCACGAGATGGATAAGTGCCGTCTTTAGCGTGAATGTCCTTAACGAGTGGACCGAAAAGACGAATGGCGTCTGTGGGGTTAGCTTTACCATAAAGAAGTAGGTTTGCTACGTCGCAGTTGATAAAGACATTGCCGGTACCAATATCTTTCAATGCGCGAATAAGTGTTGTTGGTGTTTCCTGACCCGTTTCGAAATAAATCATTACCCCACGCTCTTTGGCATAGTTGGCTAATTGCTTCATTACGAAGATAAAATTTTTATACTGCTCGCTGGAAGGGTCTTCTGGAATGAAACCAAAATGAGAATGCATAGCGGGAATGCCAGCCATTTGGCAAAAATCTATCATGTGATGATACATGTCAATCTTTTCCTCGCGTCCTTCTGCTGGTACCAATCCTATTGTGGATGGACCTTCGCGAAAATTCCATACAGAATGACCTGGAACACCTACAACAGTGGTTACTTTGATGTTATATTTTTGTTCTGCGGCCTTTACCTTGTCTGCAAAGGCTTGGTCCATGTTTCCATTATAGCTCAATTGACAAGATGTGAATTGATTGTTATGCAGTTCTTCAAAACTTTTGTCAATGTCACTCAAATTGTAAACAATGGTCCCAATAGTAATGGGAGAGGGAACTTTGGGTGCTACTTTAATCGTCTTTTTTGCTGCGTTGGCTCCTACTGGAAGTAGCAATAAAGTCAGGAGCATGCAGATGGAATAATACTTTTTCATTTTTTGTTTGATTATGATATTAAATTTGTTTATATGTTATAAATCAAATTTCTGCCATTATGTCGTCAAAACCTTGTGACATTTGTTTCTTAGCGGCATTTATTATTTTATTATAAAAAACCGAACAACCTTTTTTACTGCTGCTCGGCTTCTTTTGTTGGGATACCCGGATTCGAACCAGGAATAACAGGACCAGAATCTGTTGTGTTACCATTACACCATATCCCAATGTTTTCTCTCTCTTGAGTACGTGTGCAAAATTACAAAGTTTTGGATTATTGGCAAAGGTTTTGCACCTTTTTTTGAGAGGAAGGTGCAAAAATAATCTCTGCTCGTGGTAGTGACCGATTTTTTGTATATTTGTAGATCTTTAAGAAGTTGTTCGTAGATGATTTTCGAAGAAAGAAAAATGATAATGACAAAATTAACTGTTGTGTTATTTATCGGTCTGTTTGCAGCGGGCACGATTCAGGCAAAGACTGAAAAAATGATGATTCAGGGATCAGTGGGCAATTTATCGACCATTGTAGAGACGCCAGATGTAGAGAAAAAGGGCAAATGTCCTGTAGTTATTTTGATGCACGGTTTCAATGACAATAAAAATTCATCTTTACTTGTTGTGATTGCAGATAAATTGAAAAATCAAGGCATTGCTTCGGTGCGTTTTGATTTTGATGGACATGGGGAGAGTGACGGAGCGTTTCAGAATATGACGGTTCCTCGTGAAGTTGACGATGCAGTGAAAGTTTATGAGTATGTGAGTCATTCCAAACGTTTTGGGCGTGTAGCGCTCCTTGGACATTCTCAAGGTGGGGTGGTGGCTTCAATGACTGCGGGACGTTTAGGCAAAAAATGTATTTCGGATGTAATATTGTTGGCGCCGGCTGCAATTTTGCGAGAAGATGTTATTAGGGGAAATACCATGGGTGTAGCGTATGACCCGCTAAATCCGCCAGAATTTGTGCAGCTCTATAATGGTCCGAAATTAGGTCGGGAATTTATACGTACGGCATTTAATCTGCCTATTTATGAAACGGCATCTAAATATAAAGGTGCTGCCTGCTTGATTCATGGTACGGGAGACCGCGTTGTTCCCTACACTTGTAGTATTCATTATCATGAAATCTGGAAAAAGAGTAAGTTATACCTTTTGGATGGATTTGATCATGGTTTTTCCCAGAATATGGAACGTGCGGCTAATTTGGCTGTTACTGATTTGGTTCAAAAATTATTGTGATGAGGTAAAAGTAAAGTCCTATCTGATTACATTTTAACTCTTTGCCGAATGCATTCTCGTGTGAGGTCACTTGTCAAAACTGTGAGGCCATTTGTCAAAATGAAGAGGCCATTCGTTGAAACTAGAACAAATAGATTTTTTACAGGTCCTAATTTTATTGGTAGGTTTTCAAGATAAACCAAATGTAAGGTGTTTTGGATGCTATAAATACTGTATCTCAAAGTACTTTTTTGTTTTTCAAATTTTTACTTGCTGAATCAAAGTTGGTGACGCAGTGCGTCACAAAAGAAACGCAGTGCGTCATGAAAAAAACGCGTCGCGTCACAAAAGAAACGCACCGCGTCACATAGAATAAGAAGTAACTTTT
>JAQVXN010000422.1 GCA_028709135.1 Bacteroidaceae bacterium
CGGCGTTGGCTTTTAGCTGGTCGTTGCCGTTGAAAATGCGGTCAAGGGCAATCACTTTTTTGGGCTTGTCGCCTATAACTTGGGATATAAGCGGTTCGTCCACACGTTCCAAGAGTAGTGCCAGGTCGTTGCCATCTATCAGATAGTATCCGGCTTTGCGCTCTATTTGTGTATTTAGGTCTTTTCCGCCTTTGAGCAGAAGCTCATATATCATATTTTCGAGGTTGGCATTTTCCGCCACGGGATCGATGAATAGTTCCATCTGTTTTGTCAATTCTTCAGCGGTATATTCGGCAGGTTGACGCCACTGCTTGAAATTGCTTTGGGATAGTTTGAATACTTTAATGCCGGTATCAATTTTTAAGTTTTCTGTAGTTTCTTCAAAGTTTAGCTCTCCTTTTTTCTTTTTGTTTTCTTCGGCTATCTCATCCTCTATTTTCTTTCCCGCACGGCGAATACGCTCCTTGGCAATGTCGGCAATGGTTTTGTAGCCAGCTTTGTAGGCTTCTGATTTTTCATCGCAAAGTTCAGGCAGCTGCACCAAGATATATTTGCGGTTGCCGCCATCCTCTTTATTCAGCTGCATTACGGCATGGGCGGTAGTGGCGCTGCCAGCAAAGAAATCTAGGATTAAATCTTTCGATAACGAATCTGTTGTTTGTTTTATCAGTTCGGAGATAAGTTTTGATGGTTTTGGAAAATCAAAAAACTTCGAATCAAAAAAATCATTTATTTCTTTTGTCCCGTCTCTAGTAAAAATATTCTCACCAACAATTGAAGTAAAATTTGGTAACTCAGAATTTAATTCATTTAAAAAAACCTTTCGACGTGGTCGTCCATCAACATTATCAGGCCACAAAATTCTCTTCTCACTAATTAATCTCGACATTGTTTTTTGATCGTAACGCCAGCCTAATTTTGGTTTCCCATAGTTAATCCCCGTATTAGGGTTAATCAAATCATAATGACAATTTGGTCTCAAATCTTCACTTAACAAGCCAACCATATTTCCACTAACCCATTTGCCTCTTGGATCATTATCAGGATTAGAATATTGTTCTGTTTTCCTGTCTGTTCCCCTTAATTTTCTTCCATCGTTATATTTTGAATAACAAATAATATACTCATGGTCAATTGATAAACCCGTAATATTTCTGTTGTCTTTATTTTGTCTGCTCTTCCAAATTAATTGTCCCACAAAATTCTCCTCCCCAAAAATCTCATTCATTAATAGGCGCAAGTTGTGCACTTCATTGTCGTCAATGGAAATGAAAATTATCCCGTCTTCACGCAATAGATTTCTAGCCAGATAGAGGCGCGGCATCATCATATTGAGCCAGTTGCTGTGGTACTGCCCATTTTCGCGGCTGTTTTTTCGGAACATTCCCTCACGCATTATATAGCCGTCTTCGTCCTTATCGCCTACGCGCTTTTGGTATTCATCTTTGGTTTCCGAAAATTTGTCGGGATAGACAAAACTATCGTTTCCGGTATTATAGGGCGGGTCTATGTAAATCATCTTCACCTTTCCAAAGTACGATTTTTGGAGTACTTTCAACACCTCCATGTTCTCACCCTCAACAAAGATATTGTCGGTTTCGTGGAAATTAACGGACTCTTCCTCTATCGGGATAAGCGTCTGTGAGCTCGGCTGTTGCATCACTCGGAAAGCATCGCTTTTTCCCGCCCAGTTCAGCACGTATCGCTCGTTGGCAAAGTTGATATTTTCGCCAAGCGTGGCTTTTAGTTTTTCCCAATCAATTTTATCTTCGGAAAAAACTTCGGGAAAAAACTGCTTAAACTGGTTAAGCTTTTCTTTATCAGGCGTTAATGATGTTCCTTTCATGATTTGTCAATGTACAATTAATCCAGTTTACAAAGTTAAAAATAATTTTGTATTTCTTTAAATGATATTACGTGTTAAAAGCATGAAATTTTAAACGACTAATTTACAGACAATTGTCTATCCAACTTCGCTTTCTCTCTTTTCAACCTCTCCTCCTGCTCAATAATCCTTGCCCGTTGTTTTACATTATATTCAAAAATTTCTACCTGCTTGGGTAGTTCTTTGATTTCTTTGTTGTTTCGATGAAAATAGAAAATGGTATCCATTGTTGCCATTTCCTCGTGTGTAGCGTGTCCAATCATTTGAAAATAGCGATACTTTAAATCGTTATCCGAAAGTGTACTCATTTCTTTTTTCTACTAATATTTTGATTTCCGCCACTTCACCAAGCAGATGTGCTACGGCGTTCGGCAGGTTGTCGAAGGAATTTTCATTTTTGTACGTTTCAACTGCATGGCATCTTATAAGTAGTCCCGAAACTTGTTGCACAAATACACATTTACCTCCCCAAAAGTGTATTCTCCTTTGACAAAATTACTGAAGTGAAGATAGACTTTCATCCACTTTTGGTCTCTCTTTTGAGCAACTTCTTTAAAATAAGCCAGAAAATCGGCTTGCTTCTTACTCCACAGCTCTTTTCCGTAATGTTACTTTTGGTATAGTTGCCATAGTCATTCAGTGATTTTAATTTCAAATAATTTGGCCAGTTCAGGTTTCGATATTTTAATGTATCTCCCCTCTTTTATTTTGGGTATTTTATGATACTTAATGTAATGGTAAAGTGAATCGCGAGTTAAATTGTATTTTTGCATCGCTTCTTTAACCCC
>JAQVXN010000423.1 GCA_028709135.1 Bacteroidaceae bacterium
CTTGATATTTTTTCGAGGGTGTGGCGCCCCACCCAAACTGCCTACCTACCGATGTCCTCATCATTGAAGATGAGTGAGAACTACAGCAGAACAAGGATAGTGTCTCAGGGATGGCGTCCCTGACCTACTTGATGAGTGCGAAGAATGGTTTGGAGAATTACAGAATAGCAATGCAAACTTAGATGAACTGCCACAATACGAACTAAAAATAACGAATCATCGTGGTGAGGTGGTTTGTGTTAAGGGTGGCTTTAACCGTAGTGGATTGCACGAGGACTATGCTGAATTTGCAGAAAGAATAGTGGAATTCATATCGTTTTATGGAATGTATGGCAGCTTGCTTAATCCTCGTATATACAATAAAGGCAGAAAAGGTGAAGAATATATTTATTGTAGCGTTTCTTTTTCGTCTGGAGGTAAAACCTATTACTACCTCACCGAGGATGAAACCATATCCATTGGCGATAAAGTCATAGTACCGGTGGGTGATTATGATTCAGAAAGATCCGTTACTGTCCAAAACATCGAATACTTTGATGACGAGGATTTACCAATGCCATTACATAAAGTGAAGGCTATTATCCGCAAAGACAACGCTGATAATATTTATTCTCAAACTAATATGGATACTGAACATGAAGTATTGAGGAAGTATATCGATGCCTTTAAGCAAAACCCGTCACAGGGTGAATGGGTAGTTGATAGAAAATCCAAGGGTATCCTCGATGATCCTATTCAAATGCCATACATTAAGTTTAATGATCTGGTTTTTGATTTTCTAAAAGATTTTGAATCATTTATGGATATGAGTTATCAAGAAACATTAAGAGAAAACAATTTGGATTGGAGTTACACCTCCATTACTGGATATGATATAGAAAATGCAGATGCTGTATTAATCGTTGCCTTTATAACCGCAATTATTAGAGCTGAAAAGTTTTGTGATGGTATTTTGTTAAAAGCTATCAATGACGGTTATATGGTTAGATGGTTAGAAAGATTATTTTCGATTGAATGATAGTAAGAAACTTTTAAAATAACAAAAGCTCTTGGTGGTGCAAACCAACAACTCTATCGCTGAATTCTGAAAAACAAAGCCGTAAAATGCCCACCGATTAAAGCGGTGGGCATTTTTATATATTAAATTGATTATTATTATTGAACAGTGTCAATTATGTCGTTAATACCACAATTTAACGCTTCGCAAATTTTTAATAAAATGTCGGTTGTTATATTTTCCCCTTTACCCAATTTTGCAATAGAGGCCGAACTTATACCACTTATTCTTTTTAAATCCTGTTTATTCATGTTTTTATCAATAAGTAGTTTCCAAAGTTTGTTGTAACTAATCTTCATTATACTACCTCCCAAAGATATACCTATTCCCATTTAATTAACCATTTTGTTGTACCCTCGTTAGCTTTTACAGAAATTTTATCATTTCCAGGAGGAGTTTTAATGAATAAAATTCGTGTGCCTGATACAGATTTTTGAGCATAAGTTGTGTGAGGATCAATTCTAAAAAAATCGCCCTTTTTATAATAGTGTTCACTATTATCGGTTAGGTTAAAATATTTAGTTTCTCCACTTATAACATACTGATATTCATATGCGACTTTATGCCAGTGAGGTTGTTCTATAAAATATTCGTTATAATCAGTTATTCCAATCTCTATGTTCTGATCATCAATATGCTCTAATTCTTGTGGTAATTTCAATTGCCCTACAAGATATTGGCGTGTGTTTCCCTGTAATGATTTTTCTATATTTTCATTTGATAACATTTTAAACATTGCTTTTCCTCCATATTTACAAATATTCAAATTGAATTTTTTCAAGATTTCCTAATCCTATATTCTCAATCTTTTGAGCTAAAATTTTATAACCATACTCTTGAGCTTCGTTTTTTAGGGTTATTAAACTCACGTCTTCTATTTCTTCTCCCTTTAATAACTCAGTGCGTAAAATTGCAATTTCCGAGTTTATATGCCCCCAAATTTGGTGAATTGACAAATATAGTTTTCTTGCATTATTGTACGATGCTAAACCAGCATCAAATTTTTTTGCATCAACAAGGCAATTTCCAATAGACATCTCAACATGTGAAATCCATCCTGTTATACCCAATGCTATAGAAATTGGTTTTAACTTGTTGAAGATTATTAGTGCTTCATCAATATACCCAGTCAAACGCTTGATTTCTCCAAGTACACACTGTAAATAAAATTCATAGCGTGTTAAATTGTTTTTTTGAGCAATAGATAATCCGGCATTGCAAATTTTTTCAGCAATTAAAAACTTCCCTTGCGCACAAAGGAGTTCCGCATATTTTCGAAGTCCTCTGCAAAGCAAACCATAATAGTGATTTTTTGCAGATACGCTCATCATTTTTTTCAGATAGAAACAAGCTCCATCATAGTCACCAGCAGGTAATAGAATATGTGCACCCAACATAAATAGTATTTCACAATATTGTTGTGAAAAGGCAGTTTCATTTACAAGGTTGAGAATTTTGTTTACTTCGCACTGCAATTGATCAAGAGAAACAAAAAACATTTTATGGTGAGTTTTTCTAATGAACAAGTTTAATCTGTATTCATCTGAAGCAATTTCTTTAATACTAAAGTTTCCCAAGTAACTATCAATAAGTTCTACTGCATCACAATATCTTCC
>JAQVXN010000424.1 GCA_028709135.1 Bacteroidaceae bacterium
TTTCGTTTGCAAAAGAAACATGTCGCTAAGTTCCTTTTGAATTAAACGTTCTATTTTGTTTTGACGTGTTTTTTCCATTGCTTATTTATTATTGAACTTTACAACCTGGTTTTACTTTCCGATCGATGGTGGCCACACTGAGTTGACCATCGGCATTGAGAGCACTGAGAATCATACCCTGGCTTTCTATGTTTCCAAACTTACGAGGTGCCAGATTAGCAATGAAACATACTTCTTTGCCGATCAATTCTTCCGGACTATAGTGTTGCGCAATGCCGCTTACAATAGTACGTCCACCCATTCCGTCGTTAATGTCGAATTTTAAGAGTTTATCCTTTTTAGGTACTTTCTCGCAGTTTTCGATTAAGCCTACGCGGATATCTAATTTGGAAAAATCATCAAAATTAATTGTATTGCTTATTGGGTCTGGTTCGAAATTCTCCAATTCGTTGGTTTTTTTAGCATCTTCCAACTTTTTAACCTGTGCCTCAACGACGTCGTCTTCAATTTTCTCAAACAATAATGAAGGTTCCGACAGTTGATGACCTTCCTTTAAAATGTCTGTGCGGCCTAAATCAGCCCATACGCACTCATTGAGATTTAGCATTTTGCGCAGGCGTTTGCTACTAAATGGAAGGAATGGCTCGAAAGCGATGGACAGATTTGCTACTAATTGTAAAGCCAGATTGAGAATGGTCTTTACACGTTCTGGATCGGTCTTAATGACTTTCCAGGGCTCGCTTTCAGCCAGATATTTATTGCCGATGCGGGCTAACTCCATGGCTTCTTTCTGCGCATCGCGAAAATGGAAAGTGTTGATTAATTGCTCCAGGCGATTCTTAACGTCCGTGAACTCTGCAATGGTAGCAAGGTCAAAGTCTGTAAATATGTTTACAGCGGGAACTTTTCCTTCTTCATACTTTTTGGTGAGTTGCAGTGCGCGGTTTACGAAGTTTCCATAAACGGCAACGAGTTCGTTGTTGTTGCGGGCCTGAAAGTCTTTCCATGTGAAATTGTTGTCCTTTGTTTCAGGGGCGTTGGCGGTAAGAACGTAGCGCATCACGTCTTGTTTGCCAGGAAAGTCCTTATTGTATTCGTGTAGCCAAACAGCCCAATTTCTGGATGTGGAAATTTTCTGATCTTCCAAATTCAGAAATTCGTTGGCAGGTACATTGTCAGGCAAAATATAACTGCCCTCTGCTTTTAGCATAGTTGGAAATACGATGCAATGAAACACGATGTTGTCTTTGCCGATAAAATGAACGAGGCGTGTAGAAGGGTCTTTCCACCATGTTTGCCAGTCGTTCGGACGCAGATCGATCGTATTGCTGATGTAACCGATGGGGGCATCAAACCAAACATACAGTACTTTTCCCTCTGCTCCTTCTACTGGTACTGGAATTCCCCAGTCCAAGTCTCTACTAACTGCACGGGGTTGTAGTCCCATGTCCAACCAACTTTTACATTGTCCGTAAACGTTGCTGCGCCATTCTTTGTGTCCTTTAAGAATCCATTCTTCCAACCAGGACTGATATTTATCCAAAGGGAGATACCAATGTTTGGTTTTGCGAAGAACGGGTGTACTGCCACTTACTGTGCTATGCGGATTGATAAGTTCTGTGGGGGACAGAGCAGAACCGCAGTGCTCGCATTGGTCGCCATAGGCTCCTTCTGTGTGGCAGTGAGGGCATTCTCCTACGATGTAGCGGTCAGCTAGAAAAATTTTTGCTTCTGTATCATAATATTGCTTACTCTCTTTTTCAAGAAAAACGCCTTTATCATAAAGCGTACGGAAAAAATCGGAGGCTACGCGCGTGTGGGTGTCGGAAGATGTACGACCATAAGTATCAAAACTTATGCCGAAATCTTCGAAACTTTTTTTGATGAGTGAGTGGTAACGATTTACAATATCCTGAGGGGTGCAACCTTCCTTGCGCGCGCGCATTGTAACGGGTACACCATGTTCGTCCGAACCGCAGATAAAAAGTACGGGCTCGCCTTTTAAACGCAGGTAGCGAACGTAAATGTCTGCCGGTACATAAACCCCAGCCAAGTGGCCAATGTGTACGCCGCCATTGGCGTAAGGCAGTGCTGCGGTGACCAATGTTCGCTTGAAGTTCTTCTCCATATTTCTTTCTCCATTTTATTTGGGCGTAAAATTACGCATTATTTCTCGGAGTGCAAAGGCTGTGTGAGGAAAAAGCTTTTTACGTGAAAAATGCAAGGCTGTTTCGAAATGATTAAGGATAATGATCGAATGACGACCTATTTTAAATCTGTTTTCTGTATATGTGCAGATGCAAAAATTGAGAGTGATTTCTATTTGTTTAGAAAGTCTGTTCAAGATACGACGACCTTTTTCAAAATTTGTTTGTTCTTATTAGGGTCCCGTAAAATTTGAAAAAAGATTGTTTAGCTTATTTTAGAGGGGGCGTTCTCCTTTAAAGAAAAATTTTAAGCGCGCAAAATTGTCGATCTTCTAGTTGCTATTACACCAATAGTTGTTTATAATGAAAACGCGTCGCGTCACAAAAGAAACGCAGTGCGTCATAAAAGAAACACGCCGCGTCACAAAAGAAACGCGCTGCGTCACAAATTAGATGTCCCGGTATGATAAGTTTTAGAAGAGATGTGTTTAGAAATAGTTTATGAGTTGGAAAGTTTTGAAAA
>JAQVXN010000425.1 GCA_028709135.1 Bacteroidaceae bacterium
CTCATAAGAACCGTGGGAGAAATTAAGCCTTACCACATTCAATCCGTTAGATACCAACTGTTTAAAAACCTCTATGTTTTCACTTGTAGGCCCTAACGTACATACTATTTTTGTTTTCTTCATTTTTTATTCTCCAAATTTATCTATTAGAACTCCAGTCGGAATTCAGTTTTTCCGGCTTGTCATAATATCTCAATAGAATATT
This sequence comes from Bacteroidaceae bacterium, assembly GCA_028709135.1. Taxonomy (GTDB): domain Bacteria; phylum Bacteroidota; class Bacteroidia; order Bacteroidales; family Bacteroidaceae; genus UBA6382. The sequence continues at coordinate 206 of JAQVXN010000425.1, forward strand.
TTTCTACATTATACCACAATGTAAAGAAAGGCTGGACCATTACTCGGAGTAATGATAAATTTCGGATCCATGGGAATCAATAAGAAAACAATGCGATAAGAAATTACCATATAAACAATTTTTTATACAGTGATGTTCACTAATTCCCGGTCAACCAAGTGAATTAGTAATCTCTATTAACGGTTCTACCGGTTGTGAACATACTTCAGTGTAAATGGAATAATCATCCTGAAATTTGGCGATACTTATTTTTGCAGCATAAACAGGGCAACGCTGAGGAGCAACCCAACGCTTGCTGCGGCTTATACGGTGAAATGGCGGGCTTTCAGTCTGCCATTTCCCATTTTACCGGTAAGTCCTGAGCGGATAAACCTCGGGAGTTTGAGGGCAGAGCCCTCAGGGTCTTATGCGACGAGTCTGTCTGCAAAGAATATCATGATTTGGCTGTAAGCCATCGGCCAGTCCCTTGGTGGTTGCGTCCATTTTTTTGTGATTTCCCTCGCTGATAGAAACACAACCTTTCGGATTGAATCATCAGTTGGGAAAATCGATTTTGTCTTCGTTAATTTCCTTACCATTCTGTGGTATGCCTCTACTGTGTTCGTGGTGTAGATTATATGCCGGATCTCTTCCGGGTAATTGAAAAAGGTTGTAAGCTCGGCCCAATTTGCATCCCATGACCTCAGAATAGATGGATACTTTCTATCCCATTTTTCCCTGAATTCCTCTTTTGCATACTCGGCATCGTCAAGATTAACTGCTCCGTAAATCTTCTTAAGATCTGCACAGATTTCTTTCCTGTCCTTGTACTGCACAAATTTAGTCGAATTGCGAATCTGATGCACTATGCACAGTTGTTGCCTGGCCTTCGGGAATACCGCATTTATAGCTTCTCCAAGCCCCTTTAGATTGTCGTGACAAGCGATGAAGATGTCCTCTACGCCTCGTTTTCTAAGGTCTGAACATACGGATGCATAGAAGCTCGCACTTTCATTTTCGCTGATCCAGATCCCGAGGATGTCTTTTTGCCCGCTCATATCAATGCCCAACACCGTGTAGACGCATTTATTGATAATCTGGTTATCCTTACGGCTTTTGAACATGATCCCATCAAAGTAGATAATCGGGTAAATCGATTCTAACGGCCGGTTCTGCCATTCGTTCACCTCCGGCAGAATTTTGTCTGTTATCTTGGAAATTAACGTCTGTGGTATATCGGCCCCGTAAATCTCCCGCAGATTGTCCTCAATGTCCCGTTGGCTCATCCCCTTGGAATACATTGCCATGATTTTCTGTTCAATTTCATCCGTTCTGGTCTGCCGTTTTTCTAGGACTTTCGGCTCGAACTCGCCGTTTCTATCGCAAGGTATGGCAATTTCACTTTCACCATAGTCGCTGATGATTGTCTTGCGATTGTAACCGTTGCGGCTGTTACCGGAGTTATTCCCTTCGATGCTGTTCTTCTCATAGCCTAGATGTTCATCCATCTCAGATTCCAGCATCTGCTCTATTGTTCCGGCGAAAAGGCGTTTCAATTTTGACTGAATATCACCCGTGCTTTGGCAGTCCTGCATCAGCAGACTGACCAACTCCATTTCCTTTTCCGTGAGAATATTTTTTGACTGTCTCATTTTCATAACCTCCGTTTGTTTGTTGTGGAGATTATTGGCATTTACACGGATTAATATTCAGCCTCTTCAAAAAGGGAATGGATCGATATTGCTTAATTCATAATTAACGGGATTAGAGATATACCGGAATCAAAATGGAAAATCGTAACGTTACAATACTCAAATTCTTTATACATATGATTGCGTAAATGGTAATGAATTTTCTTTAAATAATCAAAATTGAACTCCCCTTCATCATTTACAGAACATTCCACCCTTCCACTTTCAGCATAATCCACGGAACAATTGCTGTCAGAACACGTCAAATATATATACAGAAATCCAACGCTTTTTTATAAACAGGGGGTAATCCAAATGAAGAAAACAGTCGCACTCTTACTTGGGCTTTTTGTCTTTCTATCTGCCTTCACATCCTGCGGTGTCCTTGGCACTATGAGTGGCGCAGATGGATACAATCTTAAGAAAATTAACCCGAAAGTCATAAAAGCAAATAATGAGTTTGCATTTGATCTTTTTAAAACCTTGAACGATGAAGATTCCGATCAAAGCATCTTTATATCTCCCTTAAGTATTTCAACCGCTTTATCCATGACCTATAACGGTGCAGAAACCACAACAAAACAGGTTATGAGCCGGGTTCTCGGGTTTAACGACACAGACAGAGAGGCCGTCAACCAAAGCTACTATAATCTGTTAAATTACCTTCAGCAAATGGATAAAACGGTAGAACTTAATATTGCCAATTCTATCTGGATCCGAGAGGGCCAGGAAATCAAAGAAGAGTTTCTTGAAAATAATAAGAACAATTTTAATGCCCGGATAGATA